>JBLNFH010000293.1:0-2860 GCA_050263475.1 Deltaproteobacteria bacterium | reverse complement strand
TGGGGGCCGAAAGGCTTTACGTGCCCCGTCTGCAAGATCGATCTTCGCCCGGGAGGCGTCATATTCAGCTGCATGCGGTCGCCGGACGGCAAGGACTATTGGTCGCGGGGCGTCTATCTCGAGATCGTGAAGCCGGAGCGGATCGTCTGCACCGATACCTTCGCGGATGAGAAAGGCAACCCGGTCTCGCCCCGGCAGTACGGAATGAGCCCCGACTGGCCGGAAGAAGCTCAGATTGCGGTGACCCTGGCCCAGCATGGCCGCAAGACGAAATTCACGCTGCATCATTATCCGATCAAGCCGGGCACGGAGCGCGACATGTGCCAGCAGGGCTGGAATGAATCCCTGGATAAACTCGAGGATTACCTGACGAGGGGATAGGCGAGCCGATAATCGATCAGCGGGGATATAGAGATGGATAAGGGGAGCCCGGGTCATCCCGGGATCCCCTTATCCAACGAAACGTCATCGGGTGAACTCCAGGATCAGGTCCCGCCGATCCGGGTGCTCCCGCAGCAGTTCGTCCCGCGACGGCATCGAGAAGTCCGCGAACTCGAACCCCGGCGCCACGATGCAGGCTGAAAGGGTGTAATCGCCGGACGTTCTTGCCGCCTGCAGTTCCCCGGATGGCACCACGGCCACCGGGTCCCCGCCCTGCGTTACCGGAGCGAGTCGGATCCGCCGGACCTCCCCGCCCAAGAGGATCAGCTCCAACGGGTCACCATCGAGGTGGATCCACACCTCCTCGCTGCGCAGTCGGTGAAAGGCGGAAAAATCGCCCCGGGTGAGCAGGAAGTAGATCGCGGTGTACGCCGCCCGATTTCCCGGATATTCGGGAATCTGTCCGAGAAGGCGAGTAGAGCGGTAAACCTCCCGGAACCACCCTCCCTCCGGGTGCCGTTCCAGCCGATATGCGGCGATGATCTCGTCGGGTCCCATGGCCTCTCCCCATCCGATAGTTTCGATTATACGGGTTATAATTCCATCGGGCAGAGATCGAATTGCCGCGTACGGGATGTTCCGCCGGTAAACCTATCCGCCGGTGGACTCATCGAAGATGCAACGCGCGTGCAGCACCGATAAAAAGAAATGTATACATGAGGATATTGCGGTTATGTGCCCAAAAATGAAAGAGGATTCCTTTCGGGACTTCGTGCTCGACCAGCTGCACTCCCTTGAGGGGGTAAGTTGCCGGGCCATGTTCGGAGGCTACGGGCTCTACCTCGGAGCGGACTTCTTCGGCATCCTCTACGACGGGCGCCTCTACTTCAAGACCGACGAGTCGACGCGGGAGGAGTACCGGGAACGGGGAATGGGCCCCTTCGCGCCGGGTGGCAACCAGGTTCTCAAATCGTATTACGAGGTTCCGGAGGAGATCCTCGAGGACGACGAGGAACTGGCATCCTGGGCGAGAGAGGCGGCGACGCGCAAGCGGAAGAGGAAGGGGAGGGCGCCGGTCGCGAAAAAGAGATGAGCGATCCTGTCAGCGCGAACATGCGGCCGAAGGGCCCCGGACGGACCGCTGTTGTGACGGGCGCTTCCAGCGGGATCGGGGCGGCGTACGCCAGGCGCCTCGCAGCAGAGGGCTATGACCTGATCCTGGTGGCCCGAAGGATCGACCGGCTCGAGAAGCTTGCGGAGGAACTGAAGGCGAGCCACGGGGTCACGGCGGAGGCCCTGGCGGCGGATTTGGCGAAGGACGCCGATCTCCGGATGGTGGAGGAGAGGATCGCCCGCGCCGCGGACCTCGAGTTCCTCGTGAACAACGCAGGCTTTGGCAGCCGAGGCCTGTTTTTCCAGGCCCCGTTGGATGAACAGGACCGGATGCACCGGCTCCACGTGCTCGCCACGGTGCGGTTAAGCCACGCGGCGCTTGCTCGAATGGTCGCCCGCGGAAAAGGGAACCTGGTGAACGTTTCCTCGGTGGCCGGATTCGGACAAAGTCCCGGCAACGCCTCCTACTGCGCCACCAAGGCGTGGATGAGCAGTTTCACGGAAGGGCTCTACCTCGATCTTGCCGCCGCAGGGTCGCCCGTCAGGGTGCAGGCGCTCTGCCCCGGATACACCCTCTCGGAATTCCATGACGTATCGGGGATCGGGAGGGAACACGTTCCCGCGCGGTGGTGGATGACCGCGGAAGAGGTCGTGGAATCCTCCCTGCGGGGCCTCGAAGATGGAACCCTGTTCGTCGTGCCCGGCCGTCGCTACAAGTTCTACGCTTCCCTGTTGAGGGCGCTCCCCGGATTCGTCATCCGCTACTTCGCGCTCCGGATCCGGGGGAAGTAACGCCGGGTAAAGGCGCTGCACTGGCCATGGTCATGCTCCTTTTTCGGCTTCGGTTTTCAGGCTGGCAAGCCCGGTCTCGAAGTCCTTGCCGATCATCTTGTCCATGTTGCAGAAGATCCCGATGACCTTGGAAATGAAGGGACTGGGACCTTGAATCGTCCATGTGACGTTGGTGGCGTCGCCTCGGGGTTCCAGGGTGAAGTCCACGACGTTGTGGGCTTCGAAGGGTTTGACGAAATCCAGCTTGATCGTGACCCTGGAAGGAGGGGAGGCATCCGTGATCTCCATGCGCCCCTTGCCGATTTTCTTGTTCCCATCCCACTCATACATGGCGCCCTTGCCGTTCGGGGCGCCGCTCAAGGTCCTCTTCATCGCGGGGTCCTTTTTTTCGAAGGGCGACCAGTCGCCCCAGCGGTGCAGGTCGTTGATGAGCGCAAAGATCTTCTCCGGCGGCGCATTGATGCTCGTCGACCGCTCGACACGGAAAGAATCGGGCCGTGTCGCGGCATAACCGAGGAGTGCAACGACCAGGACGACGACGCCTATGGCAATTTTCTTCAGCATGGATTCCTCC
>JBLNFH010000292.1:0-7791 GCA_050263475.1 Deltaproteobacteria bacterium | reverse complement strand
GAGGCTGTACGCGGGGTACACCGAGGTCGTCGCCCCCGTGGACGGGTACATCACCCGCAAAAACGTGGAATCGGGGCAGGTCGTCTCCCCGGGCCAGCTGCTCCTCGCCGTCGCCTCCCTTACCGACGTCTGGGTGGTGGCCAACTACAAGGAAACCCAGATCGAGAAGATCCGTCCCGGCCTGCCGGTCCGCATCGGCGTGGACACCTATCCCGGCAGGAAGTTCAAGGGAAAGGTGGACAGCATCATGGCGGGGACCGGCTCCGCCTTCTCCCTCTTCCCCCCGGAAAACGCTACCGGGAACTACGTCAAGGTCGTGCAGCGGGTGCCGGTGAAGATCGTCCTCGACCGGGGGGAGGACCCGGGCCACATCCTGCGGATCGGAATGTCCGTCGAACCCACGGTGCTGGTCCGCTAGGCGCGAACCCCGATGAACGGCGGGAACCGGTTCGGCAACGCGGTCGGGGCGATGCGGGAGAGCAAGTGGATCGTCGCCTTCACCGTGATGCTCCCCACGCTGATCGAGATCATCGACACGAGCGTGGCGAACGTCTCCCTCGATCACATCCGCGGGTCGCTGTCCGCGGGGATCGACGAGGCCGGGTGGGTCCTGACCTCCTACCTGGTCTCGAACGCCATCGTCATCCCGATGACGGGGTGGCTCGCACGCTCCTACGGCAGGAAGCGATACCTCCTCTTCTCCATTTTTCTCTTCACGGCGGCTTCGTTTCTCTGCGGCTCCTCCACGAGCCTGGGAATGCTTGTCTTTTTCCGCATCCTGCAGGGGATCGGCGGGGGGGCGCTTCAGCCGCTCTCCCAGGCGATCCTCCTCGAATCGTTCCCGCCGAAAGAGCACGGGATCGCCATGGCCATCTTCGGCATCGGGGTGATGTTCGGCCCGATCGCGGGCCCCCTCATGGGGGGCTACATCACGGACACCTTTTCCTGGAGGTGGATCTTCTACGTCAACATCCCGATCGGACTGCTGGCCGTGTTCATGGTGACGCTCTTCATCCGCGACCCGCACTACCTGAAGCGCACCGAGAAGGTGAAGGTGGACACCTGGGGGATCGCGCTTCTGACCGTCGGGATCGGGGCGCTGCAGATCGTCCTGGACAAGGGGCAGCGGGAGGACTGGTTCCAGTCCGACTTCATCCTCGTGCTCTCGGCGGTCGCGGTCCTGGTTCTCGCTCTCTTCATCATCGTCGAGCTGTACGTCGCGGAGCACCCCATCGTCGACCTGCGCGCGTTCAAAAACGTGTCGTTCACCACCGGAAACGTGGTGATGTTCGTCGCGTTCTTCAACCTGTTCGGGAGCATCGTCCTGCTGCCGCTGTACGGGCAGATCCTGCTGGGATACACGGCGTTCCTCGCCGGGCTGGTGCTCTCTCCGGGGGGAGTCGCAACCCTGATCGTCATGCCGATCGTCGGAACGCTCATCGTCAACCACAACCCCAAGTACCTGCTGACGTTCGGGATCGCGGTGTGCGCCTTCTCCACCTACGCCATGTCCCGCTTCACCCTCGGGGCGGACTTCGCCTCGCTCATGTGGCCGAGAATCTACCTGGGGATCGGGATGGGGTTCCTGTTCATCCCCCTCACGACGCTGACGCTCTCCTCGATTCCCCGGCCGCAGATGGGAAACGCCACCTCCATCTACAATCTGCTGCGCAACCTCGGGGGCTCCTTCGGCGTGGCGTTCGCGACGACGATGTTCGTCCGGCGCGCCCAGGTCCACCAGAGCCACCTGTCGGAGCACCTCACCGGGTTCGACCGGACCTTTTCGACCGCCGTCGAGGGGGCGAAAGCCCTCCTCCTGAAGCGGGGGGTCCCCGGGGCGGCTGCGGAGCCCATGGCGCTCCAGAGGATCTACCGCGAGGCGATCCGCCAGGCGACGGCCATGGGATTCAACGACGCCTTCTTCGTCCTCGCCGTCCTCATGGTCTTCATCCTCCCGCTGGTCCTCCTCTTGCGGAGGCCCGCCCACCAGCAGGGACCGGCTCCTCCAACCCGTTGACCCAAAGCCGGTTCCCGGTGCGGCTTCGACCCGAAGCCGCAGCCTGCATCCGGTTGCCGGAGCGGCAAGGGGATCCTGTTTGACGCGGGCCGTTTACGGTATACTTTAAGGGTCGGCGTCACGTCATCCGTCCACTCCCCCACCGAGCCCGCCCCAAGGGAAATACCGAGGTGAACCGCCCTTGCCAGAAGGAGGAGATCCCATGGCTACCTACATCATGCTGACCCGCCTGTCTCCCGAGGCCGTCAGTGAACCCAAGTTCATCGAAAAGCTGGAAAGGAAGGTCGCGGACCGTATCCGCAAGAGCTGTCCCGACGTGAAATGGATCGGCAGCTACTCCGTGCTGGGCCCCTACGACTACGTGGACATCTTCGAGGCGCCGGACGGGGAAGCCGCGACCAAGGTCGCGCTGCTGGTCCGCTCGTTCGGGCACGGCGTCACGGAGACGTGGGTCGCCACCCCCTGGGACCGTTTCGTGCAAATCGCGAAAGAGGCCGCATAGCGGCGGGAGGTTCTCCATGAGCATCCCGGAAAGGCTGTCCCGGTTCCTGGTAGAGCGCAAGATCCCCTTTCACTCCTCCACGCACCCGGAAGCGTTCACCGCGCAGCAATCGGCGCAGGCGGCGCACGTGCCCGGCCGCTCCTTCGCCAAGGCGGTGATGGTCAACGTGGACGGAAAGTTCTGGATGGCGGTGGTCCCCGCGACGGAGCGCGTGGACCTGGCGCGCATGCAGAAGTGCCTGGGGGTCAAGAAGGCGCGGCTCGCCAGCGAGGCGGAGTTCTCCCCCCTGTTCGCCGACTGCGACCTGGGAGCCATGCCGATCTTCGGCTCGCTGTACGGCATCCCTGTCCTGGTGTCGCACGAACTGACGGAGAACGAGGAGATCGCGTTCACGGCAGGGACCCACCGGGAGATCGTTCGCCTCCGGGTGAGCGATTACCTGGCCGCGGAGCAGCCCAAGGTATGCGAGCGGGAGGCGATCCTGGCCGGCGTCACCTGATCCCCCGCCGACCTTCCGGCCCGCATTTCTCGCCGGGATTCGCCCGCCGCGGCGAATGCCTCGCGAGAATTGCGGGCTTGGCGCCTCCCCGCCCCGCTTGACGCGCGTCGGGGCGACCCCTATACTCCCTCCTCGCGAGAATGCGAGGAGGTGCGAAAGCATGAATCCCTACCTTCGAATCGCGGTCGCGACGGCGGCGGGGGTCCTGCTGCTGTCGACCTGGCGCTCGCCCTGCCACGCGGGCCCCGATCCCGGCGTGACCGTTCCGGCCGGAGACAACGTGGCGTGGGACCTGGACCAGGTCGTGCGGATCGCCGTCGCCCGCCACCCCCAGGTGAGCCAGGCCGATGCGGAGACCCAGGCGGCCGCGGCGCGGAAAGGGCAGGCGCAATCGCCCTACTACCCCGCCATCGACCTCGAAACGGGGTACTCCTACTTCAAGGGTTTTTCCTCCAGCTCGGGGCGAAGCTTTTCCACCGAGACCATCTCCGCGCAGGGGAGGCTCTCCCAGATCATCACCGACTTCGGACGGACCGGGGCCGCGGTCCGCCGGTCGGACGCCCTCCTGTCGTCCGCGAGGGAAACGGGGAAATCGGTCCGCGAGGACGTCGCCTTCGCCGTCAAGGTCGCCTATTACAACGTCCTGCGGGCGCAGCGGATCCTCACCGTCAACCAGGAGACCGTGCGGCAGCGGGACTCCCTGCTCCGGCAGGCCCGGGCGTTCTACGATGCGGGGATCCGGGCGCGGATCGACGTCGCGCGGGCGGAGGCCAACCTGTACCAGGCGCGCGCGCAGCTCACCGGCGCGGAAAACGATCTCCGGGTCGCGCGGATCACGCTTCTCAACCGGATGGGGATCGACGGCCCCAGGAGCTTCGAGCTCAAGGACACGCTCGCCGCCGAGTCCATCCCCGGCACGCTGGAGGAGTGGGTCCGGGAAGCGGAATCCGGCCGCCCGGATCTCAAGGCGCTCGTTGAGCAGGAGCGGGCCGCAGGCCTGGCGCTGCGCGCCGCCAGGGCCGGAAACTACCCGGTCCTCACCGGGAACGGGGAGTACGGCTATGCCGCCGAATCGCTGCCGCTCGAGCAGACCTACAGCTATTCCGTCCAGCTGTCGGTCCCCCTCTTCACCGGGTTCCTCGTCCGCCAGCAGGTGGCGGAGGCGAGGGCGAACCTCGACTCGGCGCGGTACGCCGTGACCGACTTCCGAAGGCAGGTCCGCCTTCGGATCGAGCAGACGTCCCTCTCCATGCGCGCCGCCTCCGAGCAGATCGAAGCCCGACGGAAAGAGAGGGATGCCTCCGGTGAAAACCTCCGGCTGGCCACGGGGCGGTACGAGGTGGGGGCGGGAGACATCATCGAGATGATCGACGCCCAGGTGCAGATGACGAACTCGGACACCAACCTGATCGGCGCCCTCTACGATTACAGCGTGACGATCGCCGCGCTGCTCCGGGAGATCGGGCGATGATCGCGTGGCGGCGGGAATGAGCGGTTAGGTAAGCTTCCTCGCCGAGGCGCTCTCCGCGTAGGCCGTGCGCGAGACGGGGAGCGCCGTGGACTGGCCGCGCGCAAGGACCCGCCCGTCCCCCCCGGTGACGGTCAGCTCGCAGACCATCGACTGCCTGCCCCGATGGAAGATCCGGGACTCTCCGGTCACCACCTCGCCGGGATGGGCCGCCCGGATGATGTTCAGGCTCCACTGGACGCCGACGGCGTCGGTGACCGCGTTGACCGACAGGGCGAAGGCCGCGTCGGCCACGGCGAACAGCAGCGTCCCATGCCCGATGTTATGCGCGTTCAGGAACCGCTCCTCCACCTTCACCGACACCCGGGCATACCCCTCCCTTGCCTCGAGGAGCTTCATCCCGAAATCCTGGATCAGCCGGTCCCCGTTCCAGATGTCCTCGATCCGTCCCATCTTCCCCCCCCCGCGCCGCTATCCCTTCCGGTACATACGGGCATATTCCACGTAGTGGTCGGCGGTGGTCCGATTGGCCTCGGCCGACCCGTCCGGCAATGTCTTCACCACTTTCCCGGGGACTCCCAGGACCAGCGAATTCGGGGGGATGACCGTCCCCGGGGCGACCACGGCGCCCGCCCCGACCACGCTCCCCCTGCCGATCACCGCGCCGTCCAGCACGACCGAGCCGATCCCGATCAGGCAGAGGTCCTCGATGGCGCAGCCGTGCGCGTTCACGCCGTGACCGATCGTAACGGAATCGCCGACGGTCACGGGATGCGTGACGGTCACGTGCAGCGTGCAGTTGTCCTGGACGTTGGTCCGCTTCCCGATCCGGATGCGGTTGATGTCCCCGCGGATGACCGTATGGAACCAGACGCTGGAGTCCTCCCCGATCTCCACGTCGCCGATGACCATCGCCCCGTCGGCCACGAACACGCTGGAGGGGCAGACGGGAGCGATCCCCTTGCACGGCAGCAGCACAGGCCCTCCCTCCCGAAAAGGATTCCCGACATTGTACAGGCAGCGGGAGCCCCACCGGTGGAAAAAGATCGCGAAACGTCAAGGATCAGGGCGCCTCTTCGGCGCCTGCCCCCGTCCTTCGCAGGCGCGGATGCCTGCCGCAGGCCGGGCAGGATTTCATGCCGGCGAGCCGGTCCGCGTATTCCAGGAAGGTCGATACGAAGGAGGCATGGCTCCAGGTGAGCGGGGACACGGAGAGCGGGGCGTTCGTATACGGGTGGACCTGCTCGGCGAGAACGCCGCTCCGCAGCGCGCGCGCCGCCACCCACTGCAGGATGTCCCGGGCGGGCCGCAGGTCTTCCGGGCGTTTCGCCAGCGCGATGTGCCATTGCGCAAGCCACAGGGTGCAGACGAACCAAGGATTTCCCGGGACCTTTTCGATGTCCTTGGTCACCTGGTGGTAATAATCGTTTTCGTACCGTGCCAGTCCGCCGACCTCCGTTTTCACCGTCAGCCGTTCCCGCACCGCTTCCATGGTTCGCACGATCCTCGGGTCGTCGGGGGGATACATGCCGAAATACCACAGCCCGTAGAGGCTTGCGTCCAGGGTCGGATCGGCGTCGACACCGCCGTCCCCCCGGGGGGTCAGCGTGCGCGCGAAGCGGCCCAGCTCCGGCCGGTAAAGGTACCGGTCGGCCGCCGCCCGGATGCCGTCCGCGGCGCTTTTCCATTTCTGGGCGAGGTGCCCTTCGTTGAACCGGTAGGCGAAATGGGACGCCGCGACCAGCCCTGCCCAGGCCGCGGCCACGGTGAAGGCGTGCACTCCGTACCGCTCCTCCCACAGGTCGTAGCTGGGGTGCGGCAGCCCGGTCGACGGGTCTCGGTACGAGGCGATCCAGTCCGCCGCGCGCGCCACCAGCCCCCGGTACTTGTCTTTCGCCCACTCCACGTCCCGGAACCGGTCCATGTGCTTCCAGAGCGCCCACAGGACCAGTCCGGTCTCGTCCTCCTGGATCGGGAGCTGCTTCCCGTGCGTGCCCTGCCAGGGATGCCAGGAGCTGGCGAGCGAGCCGTCCGGGTTGTATTTGTGCAGGAAGTACCCTTCCTTGGCGATCACCCGGTGGCAGAAGTCGAAGAAGGCCTGCGTGGTCTGGAAGTGGTCGGACAGGTCCAGCGCCCAGGCGGCAAGCGCTCCGTCGCGCGGCCAGACGTAGCTGTACGTGTCTCGGGCGAACTGGATGATAGCGTGATCGTTGGCCGCGGTGATCCCGCCGCCGTTGTCGATCTGGGTGCGCAGGATGAGGAGGCTCCGGCGGAAGCAGCCGACGATCTCCTCCGGGATCTCCCCGAAGTCCCATTCCGACTTGTCGACCCAGAACTCCCAGTACGCGCGCGTCCGCCCCAGGAAGTCGTCGGGACCGCGCCGCCGCACGTTCCGGTTGATTTCCGCCACCTCGTCGAACGTGGTCCCGACCGCCATCCAATAGTGGAGGACGGCGGCCCCCCCCGGCGCCGTCTTCGTGGAGAGCATGATCGTGGAATCCACCGATCCCTGCGCGATCGGGTTCCCCTGGAGCTCCCCGTCCTCGGCATCCTTCCAGGTCCCCTCCTTCCCCAGGAACTCCTTGACGCCGGTCGCCCACTGGTCGATCCCGACCGCCATCCCCCGCGGGCCCGCCTCCCGGTCCTCATCGTCCTCGGCGACTCCCGGGGAGCGGCCGTCCCACTTCGCGCCGTTGATCAGGAACCACCGCTTCCCCTTGTAGTGGATCAGGCAGCGCCGCTGGGGCTCGTAATACGCCGTGTCCCCCAAGGGATTCTCCAGGATGTGAAAATCGTGGTGGAAGAAGAGCCGGACCTCCCGCGGGCGGCCCGAGAGTTCGTGGATGTCGAACCGCCGCACGAACAGGTTCATCGCCATGTCGACGGCGTCCGCGCATTCGATCCCCAGCTCCAGGTCGGGATGATGGAGGCTGACGGAGGTCACCAGGGTATCGGGATGGTACCGGAGGTCGCACACCCACCCGGGATCGTCGATCCAGCGGAAAAGGCCATCCACCCAGACCCCGAAACGGAAGGCGTGCCCCTGCGCATGATTCTCCTTGCCCACGTACGGGAAATAGATGTCCCGGACCTGGTACCGGGAGTCGAAGTTGACGAGCAGGGATCCGTTCCCCAGCGGAAGATCTCTCGGCATCGGAAAAACCCCTTTCCTTTTCCTTAGGATGCAGGAATCCGCAGGATTTCGCAGGCCCACCGGAAATTTGACAGAAAAAACGCCGTTTCCGATGGAACCGATTCCTCCCGGCGGAGTCTAAATTAAAAACGCGGAGCCGGGATTGAATATA
>JBLNFH010000291.1:0-2589 GCA_050263475.1 Deltaproteobacteria bacterium | reverse complement strand
CCGGGGCTTTCTCCTTCTTTTTTTCGGCCTGATCGTATGGGGGATCTATTACATCGCCGCCTACACCCCTCAATTCAGCGGCTGGACGCAATACAAGGTGCTTCAACGGGAGGCGGAGGCGGAAAAGCGGCTGGCGGAAGCCCGGCCGCCGCTAAGGGAAAACCCTTACGAGCAGGACGCGAAGGCCATTGCCGAAGGGAAGGGTATCTACCGGGAGCATTGCGCCGGGTGCCACGAGGCGTCGCTCAAGGGGGACGTCGGGCCGGACCTGACGGCGCACCTGAAGTACGGGGAGACCGACGCGCCGATGTACGAGTCGATCGCGAAAGGGCGCCCCAACGGGATGCCGGGATTCGACGGGTCGCTCGGCCGCGACCGGATCTGGAAGGTCCTCTCGTACGTCGACACCGTACGGGAGTACGGCTCGAAGCCGTAAGTCGGAATGCCGCATGTGGAAACGGAGACGCCGGATCGCGGCCCTCGCCCAGGGGGCGACGCTCCTTGCCCTGCCCTTCCTGAAGGTCGACGGGGAAAGCGCGCTCCGGTTCGACATCCCGGGGGGAAAGCTCCTGTTCTTCGGGTCCACCCTCTGGCTCAGCGAGTTCCACCTGGTCCTCCTGGGGACGCTTGCGGCTCTTCTCCTTGCTCTCGCGGTTACGGTAGTTTTCGGCAGGTTCTGGTGCGGCTGGCTCTGCCCCCAGACGGTCCTTCCGGAGCTTGCCTCCTGGGCGGCTTCCCTCCTTCCCGCGCGGTGGCGGAAAACCGGCGGGAGGCTGTTCCTGTTCCTTCTTTCGGGGGTGGTCTCCCTTTCCCTCATCGCCTACTTCGTCCCCCCTTCCGAGGCGGGAGCCCTCCTGTCCCGATCGCGTGTCGCCGCAGGGAGCTTCCTCTTCCAGTGGGCGGTTATCTTCCTCATGATCGCCCTCCTCGGGGCGACCTTCTGCCGCACCGTCTGCCCGTACTCGATGCTTCAGAACGTTATTTACGACGAACGGACGCTGACCATCGCATTCGACCGTTCCCGCTCGGAGGAGTGCCTGCGGTGCGAGCGATGCGTTTCGATCTGCCCCGTGAAGATCGACATCCGGGAGGGAGCGCAGCGGGAGTGCATCGCCTGCGCGGAGTGCATCGACGCGTGCCGCGCCATCTCGGAACGGCAGGGGATCCTGCCGTTCATCGCCTACCGGGGGACGATCCGCCGGCCGAAGGCAGCGCTCTGGGGCCTGGCGGCCGCGGCGGCGGGCCTGGCGTTCCTGCTCCTCCTGCTCCAGAAGCCCGACGTTTCGCTCCTCGTCCAATGGGAAAGGAAGGTCGCGGGCGCTCCCGCCAACAGCTACCGTTACACCATCCGGAACGACAGGGGCAGGCCGGTCGTCCTCGCCCTTCGGCTTGACGGGGAGGGGACGTTGTACGGGGAAAAGGACATTCGGGTGGAGCCGCATGCACGGAAGACGGGAAGGGTGATCGTGCGCAGGGAGGGGAGCACGGACGGCGGCGTCACCTTCGTGGCGGAAGGACAAGGACTCTCGCTGAGCGGAAAGGCGGGATTCCCGTGAAAGCCCTGGTAGCCGGCATCCTCGCCGCTTTCGCCGTGCTGCTGTCGATCTCCGTCTTCGTCGCGGAGAAGAGCTACGACGGCACCGTCGAGAGGAATTATTACCGGAAGTCTCTCGACTACTTCCGGGACCGGGAACGCGGCGCCGCCCTCGCCGCTTCCGGGGAACCGCAACGGGTCGCGGGGGACCCGGACGTGCTCCTCGACATCTCCCCCAAGCCGGTCCTTGCCATGAAGGATCTGACCTTTTCGGTGGAGGCGCGGTGCCACGAAGGCAACGGACGCCTTTGGATCGACCTCGGCATGGAGGGGATGCGCATGCCGCCGAACCGCGTCAACCTCGAGAAGGATCGCGATGGGCGGTACCGGGGGAAGGGGATCCTCGTGCGATGCCCGAGCGGGATGCGGTCCTGGACGGCCACCGTCCACCTTCCCGGGAACCGGAAGACGGTCTTCTCCTTCGATGTCGCCGACTGAGTCCGTCTATCCCCTGCTCTTCGTCTCCGGCCTGCTGGGCGGCTTCGGCCACTGCGCCGGCATGTGCGGCCCCCTCGTGGGGGCATTCTCTCTCTGCCTGGGGGAAAGGCGCCAGTTCGCGCCCCATCTCCTGTTCCATCTCGGGAGGGTCACGACCTACAGCATGGTCGGCGGGGCCGCCGGGCTTGCGGGGTCCTTCCTAGGCATCACGGCAGGGCTTGGCCGCTTCCAGGAAGCGATTGCGGTCGGCGCGGGACTGCTCGTGGTCCTGGCCGGCCTCGCGCTCGGCGGGTGGCTTCCACGGCTGCGCCCCTCTCCCGATGCTGGCGGCCCCCCCGGCATCATGTCCCGCATCGCACGTTTCGCGCGGGAATCGGGCGGCCCCGGGGTATTCTACCCGATGGGGCTGATCCTGGGATTCCTCCCGTGCGGGATGGTCTACGCCGCCCTCCTGGCGGCGGCGCGGGCGGGGATGGAGGCGGGGAGCCCCGCATCGGGATTCCTGCGCGGCTTCCTTGCGATGGCCCTCTTCGGCGCCGGCACGATCCCCTCGCTTC
>JBLNFH010000290.1:0-3179 GCA_050263475.1 Deltaproteobacteria bacterium | reverse complement strand
CTCGAGTTCCTCGCGGCTGCGGGAACCACCACGGAAATCCAGTTCGCCGCCTTCCGCGTGATCTACCTCGGGCTGTGCGCGGGAGGGATGTGGGCCCTCCAGGCATGGCAGGCGGAAGAGGAGGGGGAGGCCGCCCGGCCCGTGCGCCCCCGCTTCGCCGCGAAGCTGCTGCTCCTGTGCACGGCGGGGGGCATTCTCCTCACCGCGGTCCTGTTCGCCGCGACCCCCCGCGTGGGGATGGGGCAGATCCTGCGCCGCCTCGGGCGGGCCGACGGGATCACCGGCTTCTCCGACACGATCTCCCTGCGCGAGGTGACGGCCGTGAAGGCGGACCGTCGCGTGGTCGCCCGGGTGGAATTTCCATCGATGCCCCCCGGGGCGTCTCCGCTTGCCTTCCACCTGCGGGGCGCGTGCTATTCCCGGTTCGACGGGACCGCCTGGAAACGCCCCTGGGGAAGCCGACAGCGCGTCCCCAGGAGCGGGTTCCATTACCTCGTTTCCCCTCCTCCTCGCGGCGCCCCCCTCTACGCGGCGGAGATTACGCTGGAGGCGATGGACAATCCCGCCTTGTTCGTCTACGGAAATCCCGTTCAGCTGGAGGGCAGCCTGGGAGAAATCTGGGAGGATGCGGCAGGGAGCCTCTCCCTCTCGCAGCCTGGCCACACCGCCCTGCGCTACCGCCTGCAGTATTCCGCGGATCCGGCCGGCGGACCGGTGGACCGAACGCCGGCGGCCCTCCAGGACCTGGAGATGCCTCCCGGGTCGGACGACATTCGGGAACTTTCCGCCCGCGTGACCGCCGGGGGAACATCGGACGCGGAGAAGGCGGGACTTGCGCTCCGGCATTTCCGGACCGGCTACCGGTACACGGTCACCCGCCCGGCCTCCTCGGTCCGGGAATTCCTCTTTTCCAGCAGGGCGGGTTTCTGCGAGCACTACGCGACCGCGCTCGCGCTCCTCTTGCGCGCCTCGGGGATACCGGCGCGCGTGGCGGCGGGGTACCTGGGCGGGGAATGGAGCGACGTTGGGAAATACCTCATCGTCCGACAGTCCGACGCGCACGCGTGGACGGAAGCCCGGATCGGCGGGAGGTGGGTGACGATGGACGCCACGCCGCCGCTCGGGGAGGGCTCTCCCTATTTCGCAAGGACCGGGACGGTGGGCATGTACCTGGACTGGGCGCGCCAGCGCTGGAACAAGTACGTGGTGGATTATTCCTTGAAGATGCAGGCGGAGACCGTGTCGGAAGGGTGGGCGGCGTTCCGGCGGGCGCGAACGGGGATCCTTCGGGCATTTTCCCCGGGCGGGGATTTCCGGAAGCCCTTCTGGCTGGCCGCGATACTGCCGCCCGCGGTGCTTCTCTTCATCCTCGTCCGGAGAATGATGCGGCCGGCGTCGGGCAGGGAGCGGGGCGCCCTTCGGGTAAAGGGGGAATCCCGGCCCCCGCGGCCATATGCCAGGCTGCTGCGCCGCCTGGCCGACCGGGGGCGCCGCCGCTCGGCCGGGACCACGCTGGAGGAGATGCTCCTCGTCGCCGCGGCGGAAAAACCGCCTCTGGCCGACGGCGCCTCCCGGTTCCTCGCGCTGTATCACCGGGACCGCTTCGGGCCTATTTCCCTTTCCCCTACCGAATTCCGCGAGGCCTGCCGGCTTGCGAACCGGCTCTGCCGGGAAATCTCCCGCCCGGGGGAATCGCAGCCGTAACCTTTCCCGAGACGTCCGGAAATCGGACCGGACCGTTCCATTCCAGGGCCGAAGAGCCAGACGGCCCAGGCACCCCTGCCCGCCGTCCTCCCTGATCCGCGATCCGCACCGGGCGGCGGCACGCGGCTTGCTCCGCTTCGGGCGGGAGGGTCCGCCGCATGCTCGTCCGCATTCTCGCCTCCACCATGCTGGGGATCGACGCGATTCCCGTCGAGGTGGAAACCGATATCTGCCAGGGGCTTCCCTCCTACACGATCGTGGGGTTGCCCGGCGGGCCCGTGAGGGAGAGCGGTGACCGGATCCGCACCGCAATCCGAAACTCCGGCCTCCCGTTTCCGGGCCGGAAGGTGACGATCAACCTGGCCCCCGCGGACATCCGGAAAGACGGGGCGCTCCTCGATCTGCCCATCGCCCTTTCGATCCTGTGCGCGGAAGGTGTCCTCCCGGGGGAAATCCTGCGGAAGCACCTGATCGCCGGGGAGGTCTCGCTGGACGGCTCCCTCAAGCCGGTCCGGGGGGTGCTGTCGCAGGGTCTGCTGGCCCGGCGCCTCGGGCTGGCGGGGATCGTGGTCCCCGCCGCCAACGCGGCCGAGGCGCTGCTCGTGCCGGGAATCGACATCGTCCCCGTGGCCACGCTGCGCGACGCGGTAATCGCGCTCTCCGGGGAGGAGCCCCCCCGGGCGGCCCCGCCGGTTGTTGACCTGCCTGACCCCGTTGACGCCGCTCCGCCGGATTTGCGGGATGTCGTCGGGCAGCCGGTGGCACGAAGGGCCCTGGAGATCGCGGCCGCGGGAAATCATGCGCTCCTGTTGATCGGCCCCCCGGGGTGCGGGAAGACGATGCTCGCCGAGAGGATCCCGGGCATCTTGCCCGCCTTCGAGGAGGGGGAGGCCTTGGAGACGGCGCAGGTGTACAGCGCGGCGGGAGAACCTCCCTGGCCGCGCCTCATCACCCGCAGGCCCTTCCGCGCCCCCCACCACACCGTGACCTCCGCGGGGCTGATCGGGGGCGGGAACCCGCCCCGGCCCGGCGAGATCTCCTTCGCCCACGGCGGCGTCCTTTTCCTCGACGAGTTCTCGGAGTTCCGCCGCGAGGCCAGGGAGGCGCTGCGCCAGCCCCTGGAATCGGGGGAAATCCGGATCGCGCGGGCGGGCAACGCCTATCGCTTCCCGTGCCGCTTCCTGCTGGTGGCGGCGACCAACCCCTGCCCGTGCGGAAATTTCGGCCATCCCCGGCGGATCTGCCGGTGCTCGCCTGCGCTCCTCTCCAATTTTGCCCAGAAATTCTCGGGGCCGCTCCTCGACCGGATCGACCTGTCGGTCTCCGTGCTCCCGATGGCAGGATCCGATTGGTACGGGTCCGCCTCGGGGGAGCCGTCACCCGGGGTTCGCGAGCGCGTGAAACGATGCCGGAAGGTCCAGGAGCGCCGATATGCGGGAAGGCCGTGCCGGGCGAACGGTACGGTGCGGGCCCCC
>JBLNFH010000289.1:0-3330 GCA_050263475.1 Deltaproteobacteria bacterium | reverse complement strand
GCCCGGGTGAGCTCGATGTTGTCCATCCCGAGGTAGGGTGCGGCGTCGTGGAACGCGACGTTGCCTTCCGAGATCCCGAGCAGGGTCCAGCCGGGGGCCCGCCCGTAGAGCACCAGGTGATCGTGGCCGTGCAGCTTGAGGAACGCGGGAAAGGCATCCCCGCAATTGCTGTCGAGGACGGCGTAGCTGTCCGGGGCGATGCCGCTGACATTCCCGCGGGCGGCGACGGGAACCGTCCCCGTGAGAACCCCGGAGCCGAAGATCAGGGGGACCTGCGGGTCCAGCGGCTCCCTGCCGTCCGGAAGCAGGTTGTACAGCAGGAACATGTTCCCGCCGCGGTTGGAGAGAACGGTGCGGAACGCCGCGACGGGAAGGTACCGGGAAAGCGTTTCCCCGCGCTCCAGGTCGACGAAGAGAACGGAACCCTGCGTCGGGTACTGGGGGCGGTCGTGCATCCGGGCCGACAGCCGGTCGACTCTTGCCCTGATGTCCATGATCACCTCGCCCGCGGGAGGCTTCCGACGCGCGCCCCGGTCATTTCGGCTCGAGCGCCTTGACCAGCCCCCGGATCATGGTGTTGAAGGGAGTGGCCGTCCCGGCCTGCACCCCGTACTCGATGATCTTGCCGTTGATGTAGTCGACTTCCGTACGGCGGCCCGCCTCGATGTCCTGGAGCATGGAAGGCTTGTGGTGGCCGGCGTTCCGGATGTAGTTGACGCAGTACGGGTAGTAGTTCGATCCCAGGGTGATCTCGTTGGCACGGGCTACGGTGACCCCCTCCTTGATGAGGGCATCGACCAGGCCGAAGAGAATGGGGTCGTTGATAACCTCGGCCATCGTCTTTCCCGTCACGGCGCACAGGGGGTTCATGCAGGCGTTGAGAATGGCCTTCCGCCAGACCAGGTGGAAGATCTGGTCGGTATGCCGGGTCTCCAGCCCGCACTCGGTGAACACCTCGCAAATCCCGAGGGCGGCGTCCCGGGACGCGGGGTCCAGCTCCTGGATGAAATGGGGACGGTGATGAAACGCGATCCGGACATGGGCCGGCCCCAGCGGTACGCACCCCATGTTGACGACGGCCCGCATCACCGATGTTTCGCCCAGGTTCTGCGCCAGGACTCGCTCGGTATCGATGCCGTTCTGCCAGCTGACGACATAGCGCCCGCCGGTCGCAAATCCCTCCAGGGCCGATGCGATCAGCGGCAGGGCGGTCGCCTTGATGGCGACGATGATCACGTCGGGGGGATCGACGAGGAGGTCCTCGACGCGGGTGGTGACCCGGGCCACCCTGGCCCGCAGGGTATCGGTGCCCTCGATCCGGATGCCGGGATCGAGGGACGGCTCGATCAGGGACGGGATGACGTCGCACAGCGTGACCTCGCAGCCGCCCCGGGCAAGGAAGGCGGCGACGATCGCGCCCACCGGTCCTGCCCCCACCACCGCGAACTTCCTGGGCTTGTAGCTTCCGCTGTCCATCCGGGGCGCGCTCCTTCCCGATGCTAGCTCGGGTTTTCGAGGATCCCGAAGGATTCCGCGTCGAGAAGTTTGACGCGGTTGGCCTTGAGGATCTCGATGGCCCGGTCGTTGTCGCTGAAGCGGAAGATCATGACCGCCTTTCCCGACGAGGTTCCCGCCAGGGCATACATGTACTCGACGTTCACCCTGGTTTCCTTGAACGGGTAGAGCAGCCTGGCCAGGCTGCCGGGGGTGTCCTCGATCTCCGCGGCGACGACGTCGTCCACCCGGGCCGGCAGCTGCTTTTCCATGATCACCCTTCGTGCGGCGGCGACGTCGGAGACGAGAATCCGCAAGACGCCGAAGTCCGCGGTGTCGCTGATGCAGAGGGACCTCAGGTTGATCCCGGCATCGCCCAGCGCCTGCGTCGCTTCGTAGAGGCGGCCCGGGGCGTTTTCCAGGAAGATCGACAGCTGCTTGAGCTTCATGAGGCCTCCCGCGCCGATGGCGGCAAAGGGTTCAGGCCTAGGCGGCGGCAACGCCGCCCGCAAGGGCCTTCAGGTTGACGTCGACGCCCTTGCCCCTGGAGATCTCCTTGACCACCTCTTCGACCACGCGGGGGTCCAGGGGAAGGCTCGACAGGACGGAGCCGACCATGACCATGTTGACGGCCTTGGCGTTCCCGGCATTCCTGGCGATGGAAAGCGCCTCGATCCCCCGGGACCCCGGGCAGGCCTGCGCGATCCGCTCCTCGACATCCGGGGGATAAACGGCCAGGCCGGAGGCCACGGTGCCGGGGTTCAGGGGGACCTTGTTGTAGACGAGCCTTCCACCGGGCTTGAGATAATGGAGGTACCTCAAGGCCTCCAGCGGCTCGAAGGAGATCAGGAGGTCGGCCGTGCCGGGCATGACGACGGGAGAGCGGACTTCCTCCCCGATGCGGACGAAGGAGATGACGCTGCCTCCCCTCTGTGCCATCCCGTGGACCTCGTTCTGCTTGACGTCCATCCCGCTGGCCAGCGCGCTTTCGGCAAGGACCCGGGAAGCCAGCAGGACACCCTGCCCGCCGACCCCGGCGATGACGATGTTGAATACGTCCATCCGTTCCTCCCGTCCTTACTCCTTGGACATCGCGTCGAACCTGCACAGCTGCGAGCAGACATCGCACCCGTTGCAGATCTCGGGGTCGATCATGACCTTCGGCTTGTCGCCGGAGGACACGAGGCCCAATGCCACGCAGGCGGCCTTGAGGCAGGCGCGGCACCCCGAGCACTTCTCCGGGTCGACGGCGACCGGCGCCGTCTTGACGCGGTACCGGAGGACGCAGGGGTTCTTGTCGACCAGGACATAGGGTCCTGGGGCCGCAAGCCCCCTCCGGATGGCGGCCTCGGTTGCCTCGAGATCGTACGTGCTGATCTCCTCGACGTTGTCGACGCCCAGCGCCTTGACCAGGGCGATGATGTCCACCTGCCGGGAGAGCTCCCCCTGCAGGACCCGCCCGGAACCCGGGTTTTCCTGTCCCCCCGTCATCCCCGTGGTGCGGTTGTCCATGATGATGACCAGGGCGCTGCCGCCGTTGTAGGCCATGCTCAACAGCCCCGTCATCCCCGAATGGAAGAAGGTGGAATCGCCGATGACGGCGACGGGTTTCCCGCGCCCCCCCGCGATCTCGTTGACCTTGGCCATCCCGTGGGCGGCGCTGATGCTGGCCCCCATGCAGATGCAGGAATGCATGGCGGACAGCGGGGGAAGCGCCCCGAGGGTGTAGCAGCCGATGTCCCCGGAGACGAAGACCTTGAGCTTGCCCAGGACCGAGAAGAGACCCCGGTGCGAGCAGCCGGGGCACAAGGTGGGGGGACGCTGGGGGAGGTCCGC
>JBLNFH010000288.1:0-3695 GCA_050263475.1 Deltaproteobacteria bacterium | reverse complement strand
CGCCCGCGGCGGAGGAAACGCCGGCAGCGGGGGAGCCCCCGGCCATCGAGGAAACGCCGATCGTAGAGGAAACGCCGAAAACGGGGGGGACACCGGCGGCCGTCCCCGAAGCGGCCGAACCGGCGGCTCCCGTCGCCCCGACGGAACCTTCCTTTTTCCATGCGACGGATTCCCGGGAGCCGGTGCACCACGCTCCGGAAACCTCGCCGGCGGCGCCGAAAGCGGCTGCCCCGCCCGCCGCCGGTCAGGCCGCCGCCCCGAGACCCTCCCCGCTGGCGCATCCGGAAGGGGAACCTGCATGGGCCCGGGGCCCGGAGGTTCTGGTTTATCGCATCGGGTTTTTGGGAATGACCGTCGGCTACGCCCGGTTCACGTACATGGGCAAGTCGATGCTTCGCGGGAAGGAAGCCTACCGGCTGAACGTCCAGGCGTGGACGACGGGGATCTTGACGCTCATCTACAAGGGAGAAACCATCGACTACTATCTCGACGTCAGGACGCTCGCACCGCTGCAGCAGGAATTCACCCACAGGGAAAATAAACGGGACGATGTCGCGATCTACGAGCAGGAGAGCGGCAGGATCGTCTACCGGTACAAGGATTCGGGGGAAATCCACAAGCAGGTCGACGTGACGCCGAACGTGTACGACCCGGTCTCGGTCGCCTACTATTTCCGGGCGCGGGACCTGGGGGCGGTGGAGCGGCCACGACCGGTATATGCCGGCAGGAAGATGTGGCAGATCTCCTCCAGGCTGGTCGGCCGCGAAAAGATCGACACGTCCGGGGGGCCGCGGGACACCGTCGTCATCCAGCCGGTCATCATGCGGGAAGGAAAGATCGAGAACAAGGGGGACCTGCGGATGTGGATGTCGAACGAACCCCGCCACGTGCCCGTGCGCCTTTACGCGAAGTTCAAGAAGATCAGGGAGTGGACGCTGGTTGCCGAGCTTCTGCCGCCGGGGGAAGGGGGCTGAGACCGCTATGGACGAAGAGCTGCTCGAGATCCTGGCATGCCCGAAGTGCAAGGGGGACCTGAAGCTGACCGTCGACGAGACCGAGCTGCGATGCGAGAAGTGCCGCTTGAGCTACCGCATCGACGACGGGATCCCCATCCTCCTGATCGAGGAGGCGTCCCCCATTGAATGACGGAGACTTCGCCGCGCGCGCCTTCGGCTACCTGGAGAGGTTTCCGGCCTGCAGGCTGCTCGTGGTGGGGGATCTCATGGTGGATGAATACGTCTGGGGGAGCGTGCGGCGGATCTCCCCCGAGGCTCCGGTTCCCGTCGTCGCGGTGACGCGGGATTCGAGGGCCCCGGGAGGGGCGGGAAACGTCGCGGTCAACATTTCCGGGCTCGGGGCGAAGGTTTCGGTGGCGGGGCTGATCGGAGGGGACCCCTCCGGGCGCGCGATCGTCCGGATGCTGAAGGGGCGCCGCATCGGCGTCGCCTGCGTCGTCACGGACAGGAACCGCCCGACGACGACGAAGACGCGGGTGATCGCCCACAACCAGCAGGTGGTCCGCGTCGACCGGGAGAAGCTGGAGCCGCCCGACCCGCGCGCCGGCGACGCATTGAGAAAATGCGTGCGCGCCGCCGCGGGGGAGGTCGACGGCGTGGTCCTGTCCGACTACCGGAAGGGAGCGCTCTCCCGCGCGCTGGTCGAGGACGTCGTTCTTGCCGCGAAGCGAAGCGGGGCTTTCGTGGTCGCGGACCCGAAGGAGTCCGACTTCTCCTTCTACCGCGGCTGCACGGTCATCACCCCCAACAGATCCGAGACGGAAGCGGCCCTCGGGGGCAGGGAACTGGCCGACGACGTCGGGATCATGGAGGGGGGAAAGGTCCTGCTGCGCAAGAGCGGCGCGAAGGCGATCCTGATCACGCGCGGGGAGGAAGGGATGAGCCTGGTCGAGCGCGGGCGCAAGGCCTTCTTCCACATCCCGGCCCAGGCCCGGCAGGTCTTCGACGTGACCGGCGCGGGAGACACGGTGATCGGGACGCTCGCCGTGGGAATGGGGGCGGGAGCTCCCCTGCGCGACGCGGCGCTGCTTGCCAACATCGCGGCGGGCGTTGTCGTGGGGGAAGTCGGGACCGTCCCGATCACGCTCGAAAAGCTGGCGAGGGCCCTTCGCCTCCGGAAAGGGAACCAGACCCCGGGATGAGCGTCCGGAAGGTCCCTCCGCCCGCCAAACTGCTGGTTTCGGCGATCTACCGGGAGGAGGCCCGCTTCGAGGAGGTCCTCGCCAGGCTACCGGAGAGGTGGGGTCCGGTGGAGCGGACCAGCGGCCCGTTCCCCTTCGACCGGACCGATTATTACGAGAGGGAGATGGGCGCGCCGCTCTACCGGCGCTTCGCGGTGATGGAGCGGCCGGTCGCGCGCGAGACGCTTCCCGACGCGAAGATCGCCGCGGAGGCGCTGGAAAGGGAGCTCTCCGGAAACGGCAGGCGCACGGTGAACCTCGACCCCGGGCTGCTGACCGAGGAGAACTTCCTGCTATCCACCGGCAAGAACTACGGTCACCGGGTCTACCTGCGGGACGGCGTGTTCGCCGACCTGACGCTGATCTACCGGCAGGGGGAGTACCAGGCGCTGCCCTGGACCTACCCCGACCTGGCCTCCCCGGGGATCCGGTCGTTTCTTGCGGAAGTGAGGGGGGAGCTGATGGAGTGCAGGAGAAAAGAGAGGGGGCGATCCCGATGTGGATGAGCATGACGGGGTTCGGGCGCGGGGAGGCCCACCTGGAAGATGTCGCCGTGACGGCCGACGTCCGTTCGATCAACCACCGGTTCCTCGATATCCATGTTCGATGCCCGTCCAAGTTCCTTCCCTGGGAGCCCAGGATCCGCGGGTTGGTCCGGCAGACGCTTTCCCGCGGCAAGGTGGACGTCTTCCTGAACGTGCGGGAGTGGGGAAAGACCGGCACGGTCGTCCGGGTGAACGGTCCTCTCCTGGGGTCCTTCCTCAAGGAGGCCGCACTCGTCCGCGATGAAACCGGCCTTCCCCTGGAATTGACCATCCGCGACCTGCTGGCGGTGCCGGACCTGTTCGTTTTTTCCCCGGAAGGCGAGGACCCGGCCGAGGAGCTGTGGGGGCTGGCCGAGACGGCCATGCGAAACGCTCTCTCCATGTTGCAGGATTCGCGCCGGGAAGAGGGGCAGCGGCTGCGGCAGTATATCGGGGACTCGGTTGCCGGCTTGTCTCGGATGGCCTCAGAGATCGGATCATTAGCCAAGGAAAACAAGGAACTTGCGGTGGCAAGATTCAAGGAAAGGATACAGTCTGTCTCCGGGGAGGCGGGCATCGATTCGAGCCGGCTGCACCAGGAGGCATCCTACCTGATCGACAAGCTCGACATCACGGAGGAATGCGACCGGCTGAAATCCCACCTCGCGGGCCTTTCGAACCTGCTGGGGGATACCGGGGAATCCGTCGGGAAGCGGTTCGATTTCCTGGTCCAGGAGGTCTTCCGGGAGCTCAACACCGCGTCCAACAAATCCGCTCACACGGGGATCTCGGCGACGGCGGTGGCGGCCAAAACCGAGCTCGAGAAGATCCGGGAACAGATCCAGAACGTGGAGTAGGGGATGGGACCGGGCGACGTGTTCGTGATATCGGCCCCCTCGGGGTCGGGCAAGACCACCATCTGCCGAAGGCTCATCGAAAAGGTGGAGGGGCTCGAGCTCTCCGTCTCCTACACG
>JBLNFH010000287.1:0-4129 GCA_050263475.1 Deltaproteobacteria bacterium | reverse complement strand
TCGGGCCGGGGGGGACCATCGCGAAGTATTCGAGCGGGGGGGCCGGTGTCTACCTCGCGACGGCGACGGCGGGGCAGGCCGGGATGATCGGGGACCCGCCGGTCACGGACCGGGAGCACCTGGGCGAGGTCCGCTCGGCGGAGCTCCTCTGCGCCGCGCGGGTCCTGGGGATCCGGGAGGTCGCGTTTCTCGGGTTCATGGATGGCCAGCTTCCGCAAACGCGGCTGCCGCTTCTCGTCGAAAAGGCGGTCGAGCAGATTCGCCGTGTCCGCCCCCATGTCGTGATCGGCTTCGGGCCGGGTGGGGTGTCCCGGCATCCTGACCATGTCGTGATGTCGGAGGTGGCCCTCGAAGCGTTCGACGCGGCGGCGGACCCGTTGCGTTTTCCCCGCCGGCCGCCGGAGGGCTTTCCGCCCTGGGCGCCGTACAAGCTGTATCAGTTCGAGATCGCCCAGGAGATCCTGGACGCGTGGAACGCTCCGCTTGCGGGCGTTCCCAGGGAGAAGCTGACCGCCTTCGTGGATGTTTCCGGCTTCGTCGAGAGGAAGGTGGAGGCCTTCTCCTGTCACCGCACGCAGGCCAAGGATTCCGTTCGGATCCTTTCGCGGGAAGGATACCGGGAGTTTGCCCGGCTGGAAACCTACGTGCTGGCGAAAACGAGGCTCCCCCGGCCGCGCCGGCCGGAAAGCGACCTGTTCGAGGGAATCCCGGACGAGGAGACGCGGAATCCATGAGGGTGGGCATCTTCGGGAAGGCAGGCGCCGGCAAGAGCACGCTGTTTCGCGCGCTTGCGGAAGGGAGCGACACCTCCGCGAAAAGCCATTCGGCCGGCATCGGCACGATCCGCGTCCCCGACGAGCGGGTGGACCGGCTGTCCGCAGTTTTTCACCCCAAAAAAACGACGTACGTTTCCATCACGTTCGAGGACATCGACGTGAAGGAGGAAGGCGAACTGCTCTCCCCCGAGATCCTTGCGAAGATCAAGGGCGTGGAGGTTCTCGCGATCGTCCTGCGTGGATTCTCCGACGATTTCCACCCGGCCCCTCCGGAGGGGCTCGATCCCGTCAAGGAGTTCCGGGGAATCGAAACGGAGCTGACGCTTTCCGACTACCTGATCGCGCAGAAACGGGTCGAGCGGATGGCGAAGGAGGCCCGCCGCGACATCGAGTGGACGACCCTCCACAAGGCGATCGCCTCTCTTGAAAAGGAGATCCCGCTTCGAAAGATCGATTTCTCGGCGGAGGAGCAAAGGGTCCTCTCGGGATTTCGCTTCGTCAGCCGCATTCCGCTGATCCTGGTTCTGAACGTCGGTGAAGGGGAACTGGCCGGGGAGCCGTACCCGGAAATGAACCCGGTCGCCGGGGAGCGCGGCCTTCCCCTGCTTCGGCTTTCGGCGAAGATCGAGGAGGAGATCTCCCAGATGCCTCCTTCCGAACAGGCGGATTTTCTGAAGGAAATGGGAATCGCGCGCAGCGCCAGGGACCAGCTGGTCCGGGGTGCCTTCGAGTCCATGGACTACATCTGTTTCCTCACGGTGGGGGAGGACGAGGTCCGTGCCTGGAACGTCCAGCGGGGGGCTACCGCCCTGGCCGCGGCGGGGAGGATCCATTCCGACCTGGAAAAAGGGTTCATACGCGCGGAAGTGATCGGATATGAAGACTTTTTACGTTGCGGGACGATGGTGAAGGCCAAATCCGAGGGGAAATTGAGGCTCGAAGGCAAAGAGTATGTCGTGCAGGACGGCGATATTTTTCACGTCCGTTTCAATGTCTGATGACGGCGTTTATCATGGGGAAAAAATAATTAAATATTTATCTTCATTTACCGAAGAGTAACATGGTGACCAGTGTGATCGGAGTGACCCGCATGACGCAGACCGCAACTCCATCCAGCCGAAACAACGGCGGCAGCAAGACCATTCTCGTTGTGGACGACGAGGAGTTCATCCGCACTCTGGTCAGGGAACGGCTTGAAATTGAAGGCTATTCCCTGGGAGAGGCCAGTAACGGAAAGGAAGCGCTCGCTAAACTGGCCGCCGGGCACTACTCCATCCTCCTGACGGACATCCGGATGCCGGAGATGGACGGCATCTCCCTGCTCCGCGAGGTGACGTCCCGGTATCCCGACACCGCGGGTATCGTGATGTCCGCCCATGCGGAGCTCGACACCGCAGTGGCCGCGCTCAAGATCGGCGCGTGTGACTACATCACGAAACCGTTCAATTTCAATGTGCTGCTCATCACGATCGAGAACGCCATCCGGAAAAAGTCCCTCGAGAGGGAGCTTCAGGATTACCAGGTGAACCTCGAGAAGAAGGTGAAGGAGCAGACCGACCTCATCAATTCCGTGTATGTCCGGTCGATCGACGCCCTGATCAAGGCGCTGGAGGCCAAGGACTTCTACACGCGGGGCCATTCCCAGCGCGTGACCATGTATTCCGTGGCGATCGGGAAGGCGATGGGCCTCCACCTGGAGCAGATCGAGCTCCTCCGCCAGGCCGCGGTGCTCCACGATCTGGGGAAAATCGGGGTGCGCGAGGCGATCCTCAACAAGCCGGGAAGGCTGACACCCGACGAGTTCCAGGAGATCACCCTCCACCCCGTGGTGTCGACCCGGATCCTTCAGCCGATTCCCTTCTTCCGTCCCCTGCTTCCGGCGATCCTGCACCACCATGAACGGTTCGACGGGAAAGGGTATCCCGACGGCATCGGCGGGCTCGACATCCCGCTGGAATCCCGCATCATGTCGATCGCCGACACGTTCGACGCCATGACCTCCACGCGAGCCTACCGGAAGGCGCTCTCCCTGGACGAGGCGAACCAGGAGATCCGCCGCTGCTCCGGCACGCAGTTCGATCCGGAGATCGTCCCCGTCTTCCTGGAGGTGCAGGGAAGGATCGAGATCCTGGGAGATATCGGTGACCTGATCATGCCCGATGGTCACGTGGACGCCATCTTCACCCGCCGGGTCTGATGCCTGCGTATCTTACGAAAGAGGAGTGCGGCGAGCTGCTGGCGATCGCTCGAAGGGCCGCTGCGGCGTACGTCAAGGAGGGCACGATGCCGGAGGAAGCCCCGGTTTCCCCCCGATTGTCCGCGCCCGGGGCGGCCTTCGTCACGCTGACGCAGGAAGGACGCCTCCGGGGATGCATCGGGTACACGGAAGCGTTGGCGCCCCTGTACCGGACGGTCCAGGAGTGCGCCGTGGCGGCGGCGACCGAGGACCCTCGGTTCCTGCCCCTTGCCCCCTCCGAAATCGATTCGGTCCACGTCGAGATCTCCGTGCTCACTCCCCTGGTGAAGATCCGCCCCGAGGATATCCGCGTAGGGGTCCACGGCCTGCTGATCCGGAAGGGAGGGCGCCGCGGCCTTCTGCTGCCTCAAGTGGCCACGGAAAACGGGTGGGACCGCCAGGCGTTCCTCTCCCAGGTGTGCAGGAAAGCGGGTCTTCCATCCGACGAGTGGAAGCGGGGGGCCGAGCTGTATTCCTTCACCGCCGAGGTGTTCGGGGAATAGCCCCGGGGAGCTGCTTGCCCTTCAGCTTTACCTTGAGGACCTTCCCCTGGCTGTTCCTGGGCAGGGAAGGGATGAACTCGACGAACCGGGGAACCTTGAAGGGGGCCATGTTCGCGCGGCAGTGGGCGAGTATGGCATCGGCATCCGATTGCGCCCCCTCCTTCAGCGCGACAACGGCGATCGGAACTTCCCCCAGATCGTAGTCGGGCCGTCCGATCACCGCCGCTTCCCGGACGGCGGGATGCTCCTCGATGACATCCTCGACCTCCCTGGGGGCGACCGAGATTCCTCCGACCATCAGCGTGTCCCGCTTCCGGTCCACGATGTAGATGTATCCCTCCTCGTCGATGGAGGCGACGTCCCCCGTGTGGAGCCAGCCGTCCCGGAGCACCTCGGATGTGGCCGACGGGTCCCGGTAATACCCCTTGAAGACGTTCGGGCCCCGCGCGACGACTTCGCCGACCTGATTGGGGGCGACCTCCTTGCCGGACTCGTCCACCACCCGAACCTCCACGCCGATCGATTCCTTCCCGACCGACATGAGCTTCCTCCTGTACGGCGCGCTCTCTTCCAGGGAATGGTCCTCGGCGTGCAGGAAGGTGAGGACCCCGGAG
>JBLNFH010000286.1:0-2558 GCA_050263475.1 Deltaproteobacteria bacterium | reverse complement strand
TGGACGAGGCGGTGGGGGAATTCGCCGTGGCGCGCCAAAAGCCGGAGCTGTTCGTGGGCGCCTCCTCCCTTCTGGCGGAAACCCTCGCCGCAAAAGGGGAGTTCACATCGGCCGTGATGGTGTTGAACGAGGTGCTTTCCTCGAAATCGCTATCGGAAGCGGAGGACCGGGACGTGCGGTACCATAAGGCGATCCTGCTGTCGCGCGACGGAAGGGAAGAGGAAGCGAAGGAGATCTTCCTGTCGCTCTTCGGGGAGGCCCCCCAATACCGGGATGTCGCTGCCCGCGTGGATCGATACCGGCAGTAGGCGTCCGCGCCGGGGATCCGGGGGTTGCATTTTCCCGGCGGACTGTGGTAAACATCGGTATCCAGGCGGGCGTAATTCAGGGGTAGAATGCAAGCTTCCCAAGCTTGACGTCGCCGGTTCGAATCCGGTCGCCCGCTCCATATTGATCGTCCTCGGGATGCATCCCGGCGAAGTCAGGGGCCTCTTTCCCGCGGGGAAGGGGGCCCTTCGCATTTGAACAATTTCCTCTATAATTGGTAGTCATGTCGAGGCGATGGGCGTGGTGGACAGCGTGTGGCCTCCTCCTCGTCGCCCTTCTGGCGTTCGGGGCCTGGCGGCTTTCCCGCGAGATCCCCGGCCGCCTCCGGTCGGCGGAAGAGACGATCCGGCAGGAAGCCGCAAAGTACGGGCTTCGGGTCTCGTACCGGAACCTCCGGCTTCATCTCCTCTATCCCAGCGTTTCGCTGGAAGACCTTGTCGTGGTGGACGAACGGCCGGGGATCGAGCTGCTGCGCGCCAGGAACGTCGACGTCTCCCTTTCTCCCGGGATGCTGATCTCCGGCGATTCCCCTGTCTCGCGCATCCGCATCCGTAATTTCACCCTGCATGTCGAGGAGGCGAACCGGCCGTTGATCGATCGGCTGCGCTCCGGCAAGCGGGGAGGCGCCTTGCCGGAAATCCTTCTGCTCGCCGGGAAAGTGCGGATCGGGCCGCTCGGCCCGGTGACCCGGTGGGAGGCCAGGATGCCGGAGCTGCGCCTGCGCGAGGTCAAATATCTCGGCAGGAGAGTGTCCGTCCGGCTGGAAGAGTCATCGGGAGAGATCGTCCTGCCCGGCGCAGGTGCCGGGCAATGGCCGCTTTCCTCCCTGGAAGCGGACCTTTTCGACCAGGACGGGGGCCTTCGCATCCGGAGATTCCGTGCTTCCGGACCCTCCTCGACCCTGAGGATCTCCGGTTTCCTGGATCCCACCCGGAAATCCGGGGACGTGAAACTGTCCGGCGCCGTGGACCTGGCGCGTTGGATTTCCGCAGGCGCTCCCTATTCCCGCCAACTCGCTGGCTATGCGGAAAAAGGCAATGTCGATTTTTCCGCCTCCTTGGATGGAAGCCTTAAGGATCCCGACGGTTCGGGCAAGATCATCCTTCGGAACGGCAGGCTCCGCGGATCCACTCCTGCGGAAGGGGAGCTCGCGGCGGCGGTGTCGAAGGGGAAGATACGGATCGAATCCCTGAAGGGAAAGATCTGGGAAGGAACGCTTTCCGGCGCCGGATCCTACGACCTTTCATCCGGCAGGGGGGAAGGAAAGGCGGCGCTTGTTCGGGCGTCTTTCACCGATGCGCCGTGGAGGGAGTGGGGTATCGGATGGCGGCCCGCCGGCGCCGTGGACGCAGAAATCGCCCTATCCGGAAACCGGGAAAAGCTCCACGTGTCGTTCTCCTGGAAAAATCCCGCCGGGTTGCAGCGCGTGGGCGGCGGCAAGGGAACCGCGGAGAGCCTGCGTTTTCCGGTTGCCGCAACCGCGACGGGGGACTATACCCCCGGCGGGAAGATCTCGGTTGCGGACTTTCACCTGCAAGCGGGGGGCTCGACGCTATCCGCGGCCGGATACGTCCTCCTGCCCGACAAAGTCCTCCAGTTGTCGGGGGATTTCTCCATCGCCAGGGGAAAGGCGGCCGATTACGGATGGGAGGTCCCGCTGTCCTGGCGAAGCCTCACGGGCGGCTGGGAGGCGGGAGGGACGGTGGGCCGGCCGCGGGTTTCCGTGCGGATGGAAGCGCGCTCCCTGACCGCGGGATCGCTGCCGCCGGTTCCCCTGGTGGTCAAACTGGAGGGGAATCCCTCCGATGTCCTCCATTACGTCGCGGATGTACCCGCCTCGATCGCCAAGGCGACGGCGACCGGAACGTTCACCGGCCCATTCTCTTCCGAGCCGTTCGCGGTCGAGTCGGCCGTCGCGGTGCGGGACATCGATTTCTCCGAGGGGAACCGGTGGGTCGCGGGCGTCCTCGCGCTTCTGGGAAAGGAGGGGGGGGATTGGCGCCGGTACGCGGAGGACATGTCCGGCAGCGGAGGCGCGGACCTGCGGATTTCCTTGTCCGGGCAGACCGTGTCCCTCGCGGGGTCGCTGCATTCCCCCGACCTGCGGTTAAGCGGATTCCAGCTAAGTGAGGTATCCCTCGATGGAGAATGGAGCCGCGTCGGCTCCGGGGAGACCTGGAAGGCTGCCGCCCGGGGGAAGGTCGGCCAGGGTGCCGTTCAGCTGTCGGCGG
>JBLNFH010000285.1:0-5258 GCA_050263475.1 Deltaproteobacteria bacterium | reverse complement strand
CGGGATCCGGTAATTGCCCGGGGCTCCCCTTCCGGATTTCCGGGTTCCTAGACGTTTCCACTTCCATGGGAACGGGTGCAGGCGCTGTCCGGGCAACCGGAACAGGCACGGGCGGACGGCTCCCTTCCCAGGCAATCCATCCTCCGACGGATGCCGAAGCCAAGGCGGTGAGGATTCCCGCCTTCACCAGGCGCCGGTTCTTTCTTCCATACCCTCCCCAGCCGTCCCGGAGGATGCCCGATCCCTTCCCGGGAGGTGAGGAGGCGACCGCCGTATCTTCCTCTCCGGAGACGTCCGGAAAAAGCGCGTCCCAACAAGATTCCAGTTCCACGCGGCCCGCAGAAAAAGGAACAGCGGCCCCGATCGCCCGGGAGAACGCATCCGCATCGGGGTAGCGGTCCCCCGCGGCCGCCGAAAGACCCTTTCGTATCGCATCCGCCACCGGGACAGGAACACCGGCAAGGTCCAGCAGGTGAACATCGTGCCTCCGTATGCGGGAGAGCGTTCTTTCGGCAGTCCCTTCGTCGAAAATTCTCCTCAGGAGGACAAGTTCCGCAGAGATGGCCGCAGCCGCGAATAGGTCCGAGGCCGCGCTGGCCGCCTCGCCGCGCACCTGTTCCGGCGCCATATAAGCGAATTTCCCTTCCCACCCCGGTTTCCCCCCTTCCTGAATTAACCCGTGGGCGATTCCAAAGTCGGTGATTTTCACCATGCCGCCGCGGGAGAGGAGGACGTTTGAGGGACTGATGTCCCTGTGGACGATTCCCTGCGAATGAAGGTGGCCGATACCCGAGAGGATCCCTTCCATCCAATACCGCCAGACCGGCAGAGGAATCCGCAAAGCACGTTGGCGGGCCTGCGATATCGCTTGCGACAGGTTCCAACCATCGATGAATTCCATGGCCAGGTAATGGAATTCCCCTTCCCTGCCGAAGTCGAACACCTGGGTCAGGTTGGGGTGAACCAGCGCAGCCGCGATCCGTGCTTCCCGGATGAACAGGTCCCGGAATCGACGGTCTTCGGACAGGCGGGGGTGAATTACCTTGATGGCGACTTTCTTCTCGAAACCCGCTTCGCCCTTGAGCCGGCAAAGATAGATCTCGGCCATTCCTCCGGAGGCGAGCTTGCGGAGAACCTCATATTTTCCGATCCGATCCCGGCCCATCGACGCCTACCGCCGCCCGCTCTCCGTTGCGATCCCCAGCTGCTTCATCTTCCGGTGGATGCTGGTGCGGTCCATCCCCAGTTTCTCGGCGGTGCGGCTCACGTTGAAGTCGTTCTCCTTAAGCTTGCGCTCCAGGTAGGCCTTCTCGAAGGCCAGCGTCGCCTCCCGGAAATTCTCCTCGTCGAACGCCTGTGCAATGGGCGGCTGTGCGGAGGGAAGATCCGCGGCGAGCACGCGCCGCACGGTATCCTCTTCGATTTTGCGCCCCATCGTCAGGATCACGAGACGCTCCACGACATTGCGCAGCTCGCGGATGTTGCCCGGCCAGTGGTGCGACAGCATCCGCTGCATCGCCTCCCCGGAAAAGACCTTCTTCTCCTTCCCCTGTTCCCCGCAGACCTCCTCGACGAAGTAGGCCGCGATCGGCGGGATGTCCTCCTTGCGGTCCCGCAGGGAGGGAACCAGGATGGGGAAGACGTTCAGCCGGAAGAAGAGGTCCTCGCGGAATCGGCCCGCGGCGACCTCGTTCGGCAGGTTCCGGTTGGTGGCGGCGAGGATCCGGACGTCGGACCGGATCTTCTCGCCTCCCCCGACGCGCTCGAACGCCCGCTCTTCCAGGACCCGCAGGATCTTGGCCTGGGTCCGGGGGCTCATGTCCCCCACCTCGTCCAGGAACAGCGTCCCGCCGTCGGCCATCTCGAACTTGCCCCGCCGCCTGCCGACCGCCCCCGTGAAGGCCCCGCGCTCGTGGCCGAACAGCTCCGACTCGATCAGCTCCTCGGGGATGGCGGCGCAGTTCACCGCGACGAAGGGTTTATCCAGCCTGCGGCTGTGCCGGTGGATCTCCCGGGCGACGATCTCCTTCCCGGAGCCGTTTTCCCCGCTGATGAGCACCGAGGCGTTGGTGGGCCCCGCCGCCGCGATTTCCGCGCGCAGCTTCCGCATCGCCTCCGAATCCCCCACCATGCGGAACCTGCGCTCCACCCGCTGCTTGAGCTCCACGTTCTCCGACCGCAGGATCTCCCGTTCGAAGGCGCGCGTCAGCGTGATCAGCAGCTTGTCCAGCGAGATCGGCTTCTCGATGAAATCGAACGCACCGTTTTTGACCGCCTTGACCGCCATGTCGATCGTCCCGTGCCCGGAGATCATGATGACCGGCAGGAGCGGATACATCTCCCGGATCCGGCGCAGCGCATCCAGCCCGTCCATCCCCGGCAGCCAGACATCCAGCAGGACGGCGTCCACGAGCGACCGGGACAGCGTGTCGACCGCCTTCTCGGCGCTCTCCGCCTGCAGTACTTTATACCCCTCGTCGGAGAGCACCCCGTTGAGGGTTTTCCGGATATTGACCTCGTCGTCGACGACCAGAACCGAGTACGCCATCGTTGCGCCTACCCCTTTCTCCTGGGCTGAACGGGAAACTCGATTTCGAAGACCGCCCCGCGGGGTTCGTTGTCCCGGATGCGGACGGTCCCCCCGTGGTCGCTGGCGATCGCGCTCACGATCGCCAGCCCCAGGCCGGTTCCGCCTTCCTTGCGGGAGAAGTACGGCTCGAACAGCCGATCGCGGTCCGCGGCGGGAATCCCCGGCCCGTCGTCGGCGACGCGGATCCGCACCAGCCCCAGTTCCTCCTCCCGGACGCACGTGATCTTGACGGTCCCCTTCCCCGCCAGGGCCGCGAGGGCATTCTCCAGCAGGTTGGTCACGGCGCGCCGGAGCTGAAACGGATCGAACCAGGCGGTTACCCGGTCTTCCCCCGGAAACTCCCAGGCGACCTCCGGGTGGGCGGCACGGTACGTTTCCACGACCGATCGCAGCTCCTCCGCAAGATCCCCTTCCTTGAAGATCGGCGCGGGCATCCGCGCGAACCGGGTGAACTCCTCGACGAGGTGCTTCAGGGTCCCCACCTCCGAGAGGATCGTCTGCGTGCACTCCGCGAAAGCGGGATCCCCTTCGTGCGCGGCGGCGTACTTCTTTTTCATCCGCTCGGTGGAAAGCTGGATCGGGGTCAGCGGGTTCCGGATCTCGTGGGCGATCCGCCGGGCCACCTCGCGCCACGCCAGCACCTTCTGGAGGCGCATCGCCTGGGAGAGATCGTCGAAGGCCACCACCAGCCCCATGTATCCACCCGTGGCGTCGTGAAGCGCGGTGACGCTCACTCGGAGCGAGATCTTCCTTCCGGCGGCCTGCAGGTCCACCTGCCGCTCCACCTGCAGGCCGGCCGATTCCCCGACCTCCCGGGAGAGGGCGCGGATCGCCTCGAAGTGCTCCTCCCGGATCACCTCCTTGTACGGCTTCCCAAGGACCTTGTCGATCTTGATCCCCAGCATCTTCTCCGCCACCTTGTTGATCATCGCGATCCGGCTGTGCCGGTCGATGACGATGACCCCCGTGGAGATGTTCGTCAGGATCGTCTCGATGAACTGGTTCCTGCGGCGAAGCTCGTCATAGGTGGTCGACAGTGCGACGTTGGTCTCCTCCAGGTCGCGCTTCTTCTCCTTGAGGTCCGCGGTCATCCGGTTGAAGGAGGACACCAGGTGCCCGAACTCGTCGCGCGAGCTGTAATCGAGGCGAACGTCGAGGTCCCCCGCGGCGACCTTCTCCGTCCCTTCCGCCAGCAGCTGCACCGGCACGGTGATCTGCTTGGCCAGGTAGATTCCCATCCAGGAGGCGGCGAAGATGATCAGCAGCGTAACGAGGATCAGTGCGGCGACGTAGCTGGCGCGGATCGGGTCGTCGAGCAGCCGCACCTGGTGGTACTCGTCGTAGGCTTTCGCGATCTCCTGGATCGTCCGGGATTCCGCCGGGGGAAGCGTCTTCACGGCGACGACCATGCGCCCGTCCGGCAGTTTCCGGACGGCGGCGGCATAGGTGTCCCCGACGAGCGTCGCGTCGCTTCCCGCCCCCTCCGAGAACTTCATCCCTTTCAGCCGGGAGAGGATTTCATCGACCACGCCGGGGGGCGCGTTTCCGGTGACCGCCATGACGCCCCCGGGCCCCAAGATCAGAAGGGAGGTATCCGGGGACCGGCTCCCCTGCAGCTCGTCGAGCGCCTTCCCGGTTTCGGCGGAGTACGGCCCCGAGGGGATCCGGACCGCGGCCTCCCGGGCAAGCCCCGAGAGCGCGCCCGCTTCCTCTTGCAGCTTCGCCCGCGCCAGGTCCAGGGCCCCGGTCAATGCCACCCCGACCCTCCCCCCGATCCAGGATTTGATGCTGGTGGTCGTGATGTTCGCCGCCGCAACGAAGAGCAGGATCGTGGGGGCCAGGGAGAACCCGATGAAGATCAGAACGAGCCGGGAGCGGATCTTCGCCCCCAGGACGTTCCGCTTCCGGTCGAGAATCAGCTTGAAGAGGTTCCGGGTGACCAGGAAGATCAGCAGGACGATCAGGACGACGTTGATGTTGATCAGCGCGAAGATGATGATGTTGCTGGTGAAGGCGACGGCCCCCCCGAGGGCCGCGAGGTTGGCCTCGAAGATGGTCAGTCCCACCACCAGGACCGCCACGATGCCGATGGCGAGCCGCTCCCGGCGCCGCTTCCCCCGTTCCTTCCCCTGGATCTCTTCCGCGGTTTGCGGTTCCCGGTTCTTCATGGCGCGGCCAGGTATCCCCTTGCCCAGTCGGTTTCGACGTCCCAGACGGAGGAGAAGAAAAAGATGGACCGGAGCGGCTCCGACAGGCCGACCCGGTCCAGGCGCGACCGGACATGCGCCCGGTACGTTTTCCCGCGCTCCGCATCCTGGGAGAGGTTCATGGCCACCTCATACTGCGTCATCCCGGACAGCGCCGACTGTACATCGGGCAGCAGCTCCTCCCCCCCGCCCCTGTGGAGCCGGTAGACCCCCGAGAGGGCGTCGAACCGGACGGAGCGGGAAAATTTCAACTCCCCGATCGGAACATTGAACCAGTTGCGGTGGACCCTTTCCACGCGGATGGAGGTCTTGAAGGATATCTCGATCCCGCTTTTCAGCGCTTCCACCATCTCCGGTGTGAACGCATTGCGAAGCGTGAAGTACACGCGCGCTTCCCGCCCCTTGACCTGTCCGTGGATGTCGACGATTTCCGGTTTCGGGGAAGCGGCGGAAACGTTCGC
>JBLNFH010000284.1:0-4239 GCA_050263475.1 Deltaproteobacteria bacterium | reverse complement strand
AGAATACCCTGATGCACATTATCCTGTTGAAGGTCACGGCCCTTTTTTACCTGGTCGGCGCCCTCCTCTACCTGCACTTCATCATCACCCTCCGGGAGAAGGGCGCGAAACTGGGCCGGATGTTCCTTCTCATCGGCGTCATCCTCCATGCCGTCGGCTTCGTGGCGCGGTATGCCGTTGCGGGCTACACGCCCATCACGAACCTTTTCGAGTCCCTGTCGTTCTTCGCGATGGCGATCGTGGCGGTGTTCCTGGTCACCGAGCTGCGGTACAGCCTGCGGACCCTGGGCGCCTTCATCGCCCCGTTGGGCTTCGGGTTCAGCCTCCTCGCCGCGTTCCAGCCGGGAGAGGTCGCCCGGCTCGCCCCCGCGCTCAACTCCTACTGGCTCCCGATCCACGTGATGCTGCTGTTCCTCGGCGACGCGGTCTTCGCCGTGGCCTTCGGCGCCGGCATCATGTACCTCCTCCAGGAGAAGGAGGTCAAGCGGAAGCGGCTGGGGGCGATCTTCAAGCGCCTGCCCTCCCTCGACGTGCTCGACGAAATCAACTACCGGTGCCTGACCGTCGGGTTCCCCCTGCTGACGCTGGGGATCATCACCGGCTCCATCTGGGCCGAGTACGCCTGGGGGTCCTACTGGAGCTGGGACCCGAAGGAGACGTGGTCCCTCATCACCTGGTTCCTTTACGCGGCGCTGCTGCACGGCCGCCTGACCGTGGGGTGGAGGGGGCGCAAGGCGGCGATCCTGGCGATCGTGGGGTTCTGCGCCGTCCTGTTCACGTTCCTGGGAGTCAACCTTCTCCTGCCGGGCCTCCACTCCTACACCAGCCTCTCCGGGTGAGAGAAGGATTCCGAAGGACGTCCCGATGAGCAGCATCGTCATAGTGGGGTTGAATCACCGGACCGCCCCGGTCGAGGTCCGCGAGCGGCTCGCGTTCCCGGCCGACACGATCGGAAACGCGCTGCGGGGCCTGGTGGAGCGCGAGGAGATCGCCGAGGGGATCATTCTGTCCACCTGCAACCGGGTCGAGGTCTGCGTGCTGGCCAGCGAGGCCTACAAGGGAACGGCGGCCGTCAGGCAGTTTCTGTCCGCGTATCACGGGATCCCGGGCGGCGAGCTGGACGGCTACCTCTACCACCACGAGGGGGAGGAGGCGGTGAAGCACCTCTTCCGGGTGTCCTCCAGCCTCGACTCGATGGTTTTGGGGGAACCGCAGATCCTGGGCCAGGTAAAGGACGCCTACGGGTACGCGGCCGAGTTCCGCACCATCGGCCCGGTCCTGGACAAGTTCTACACGAAGGCCTTCTCCGTGGCCAAGCGGGTCCGCACGGAAACGAAGGTCGCCAGCTCCGCCGTCTCGGTGTCCTACGCCGCGGTGGAGCTCGCGAAGAAGATCTTCGGGAGCCTCAAGGACAAGACGGTCATGCTGATCGGCGCCGGGGAGATGTGCGAGCTGGCGGCGCGCCACCTCCTCTCCGCCGGGATCAAGGGGATCCTGGTCACCAACCGGACCTTCGAGCGTGCCGTCAAGCTGGCCGAGGAGTTCGACGGCGTGCCGGTCCGCTTCGACGCGCTCCTGTCCCATCTCAAGACGGCGGACATCATCCTCTCGTCCACGGGCGCCCCTCACTTCATCCTCAAACGGGAGAATGTGGAGGAGGTCCTGCGGATCCGGAAGAACCGCCCCATGTTCTTCATCGACATGGCGGTGCCCCGGGACATCGACCCGGACGCCAACCAGATCGACAACGTCTACGTCTACGACATCGACGACCTGAACAACGTGATCGAGACGAACCTCGAAGAGCGCCAGAAGGAGGCGGCCCGGGCGGAGGAGATCGTGTCCGGCGAAGTCCGGAACTTCTTCCGGTGGCTCGAGGCCCAGCAGGTCACGCCGACCATCGTGATGCTCCGGAAGAAGTTCGAGGAGATCAAGAACGCGGAGGTGGCCAAGGCGATCGCGATGCTCGGCGCCGAGGATCCGAAGACGAAGAAGGTGGTGGAATCCATGGCCTCGGCGATCCTGAACAAGGTGCTGCATCCGCCGATCACGGCGCTCAAGAAGGACGTCGACGGGCGCAGCATGACGGAGCTGGTGGCCGCGGTCCGGGAGCTGTTCGACCTCGGGGAGAACGGCGGGCAGACGGATTCCGTCCCGGAGGAGCAAAAAGGGAGAGAGGGAGGGAAGATTGGGTAGGAACGGAGTCATCCGCCTCGGCAGCCGGGGGAGCAAGCTGGCCCTGTGGCAGGCCGAGTTCGTGAAATTCGAGGTGGAGCGCAGCACCGGCGGGAAGGTGGAGATCGTGAGGATCAAGACCACCGGCGACATGATCCTCGACGTCCCCCTGGCCCGGGTGGGCGGCAAGGGGCTTTTCGTCAAGGAGATCGAGGAGGCGCTGCTGTCCGGGCGCATCGACCTCGCCGTCCATTCGATGAAGGACGTCCCGACGGACCTTCCCGGCGCGCTGGAAATCGTCGCCATCACCCGGCGGGAGGACCCCCGGGATGCGTTCCTCTCCAACAAGGTGAAGCGGTTCGAGGATCTGCCCCGAGGGGCGCGCATCGGCACCAGCTCGCTGCGCCGGCAGACGCAGCTGCTGGGGCTTCGCCCGGACCTTGCGGTGGTGGACAACCGGGGCAACCTGGACACCCGGATCCGGAAGATGGAAGAGGGAAAATTCGACGCGATCATTCTGGCCGCGGCGGGGCTGCGCCGGCTGGGCTGGGAGCAGAGGATCACGCAGGTGCTGTCGGAGGAGATCTCCCTGCCCGCCATCGGCCAGGGCGCGCTGGGGATCGAGATCCGCCGGGACGACGGGGAGACGCGCGAAGCCGTCTCGTTCCTGAACGACCGGGACACCGCGTACGCCGTGCGCGCGGAGCGCGGGTTCCTGAAGCGGCTCGAGGGGGGCTGCCAGGTGCCGATCGCGGCCTACGGGCGGACGGACGGCGACGCCATCTTCCTCCGGGGGATGGTGGGCCGCCCCGACGGATCGGAAATCGTCCGCGGGGACGCGCGGGGGTCCGTCGCGGACCCCGAATCCCTCGGGGTGGAGCTTGCCGGGCAGCTCCTGGCGCGGGGGGCGAAAGAGATCCTCGACGAAGTCTACCGCGCCGCCGGGAAGTAGGCGGGTTGCGGACGTTGCCGCTGACGGGGAAAAGGATCCTGGTCACCCGCGCCGAAGGGGAGGCCGAGGAGTTTGCCGGCCGGATCCGCAGCCGGGGAGGGACCCCGGTGCTCTTCCCGACCATCCGGCTGGTTCCCCCGGAGGATCCCGGACCCCTCGACGGGGCGCTGTCGCGCCTGTCCTCCTTCGACTGGATCCTGTTCGCAAGCGCCAACGCGGCGAAATTTTTCTGCCGGCGCGCCGCGGAGAGACGCATCGCGGGCCCGCCGGCCGGGGTCCGGGTGGCGAGCGTGGGGCCCGGCACGTCCCGCGAGCTTCGGCGGATGGGGTTTCCGCCCGACCTCACGGCCGGACGGCACACCGCGGAAGGGCTGGTCGAGGCGTTGGGCGCGGAGGGGATCGCCGGGAAGCGGTTCCTGCTGCCGCGCGCACTGGAGGGCCGCGAGACGCTGCCCTCCGGGATCGCACGGCAGGGAGGGACCGTGGAAACGGTCGCGGTCTACCGGAACGGATTGCCGGAGCGGGACGAGCGGGGGGCGCGGGAGATCGTGGCCGCCCCCCCCGACGTGTGCGCGTTCGCCTCTCCATCCGCCTTCCGGAACTTCTTCCTCCTGCTGGGGGAAGGCCCGGCGGCGGAGGTGCTCTCCCGCAGCCGGATCGCGGTGATCGGCGAGGTGACCGCCCGCGCCGTCGCCGAGAGGAAATTTACGGTGGACATCATGCCCGAAACCTATACGCTGGACGGGATGGTGGAGGCGATCGCCGCCTCCTTCCCTTCCCGGCCGCACGACGGAGGATCCGAACCATGAACTTCCCCGAATACCGCCCACGGCGCCTGAGGAAAAACGAGCTCTTCCGGCGGATGATCCGGGAGACGAAGCTGTCGGTCGACGACCTGATCTATCCGCTCTTCGCCGCCGCCGGCAAGGGGATCCGCAACGAGGTCCCCTCGATGCCCGGAGTGTTCCAATGGAGCGTCGAGAACCTGGTCGAGGAGGTGAAGGAAGCCGCTTCGCTGGGGATTCCCGCGGTCCTCCTGTTCGGCATCCCGGAGAAGAAGGACCCCCTGGGATCGGATGCCTATTCCGACAAGGGGATCATCCAGACGGCGG
>JBLNFH010000283.1:0-2790 GCA_050263475.1 Deltaproteobacteria bacterium | reverse complement strand
GTTCCTCCGGTCGCGGAACCTGTACTTCCTGTGGATGGACCACCTGAAAGGGATGGAGCGGATCTTCCATGTCCCGCGGTACCTCGCCCAGATCGTCTCCCGCGGAGGGTCCCTGAAAGAGAGGAACCTGGACCGTGCGGTGGATGCGTGCCTGGACGGGGTATGGCACGCCTTCCGCGGAGTCGGGGGGCCCAGGAACCCGGAAGTCAATATGCCCGCCCTCGTCAAGGTACTGTTCCGCTTCCTGTTCTCCTGGCATCCGTTCCTCTGGTCGAGCCTGCTGCAGGGAAATTTCGCCGCGATCGGGTCGAATCTGCGGAAACGTCTCGGATCCGCGAAGACGATCGCATAGCATGGTGACGGGCCATGGAAAAAAACGCCTGCTGTTCGTCTTCAAATCCGTCCCGTACCCGCTGAGGGCGGACGGGATATCCGTCCGCTACCTGCCGATCATCGAGGCCGTTTCCCGCGGAAGCGCCATCGACCTCTTCGTGATCGACGGGAGAGCGGAAAAGGAATCCCTCCTGGAGGGTCTCAAGCCGTATTGCCGAAAGATCGTGCACCTCAAGAATCCCCGCCGCACCAGGCACGGCATTTTCACGAAATGCATGACCTACCTGAAATTCCTCCTGCCCTGGACGCCGCCCCTATCCGTCGTGAGGCATGGCGGGGGAGCGGTGACCCGAGGGATTATCGATGCGGCAAGGGGGGAACATTACGACACGGTGGTACTGGTGGGGGGAGAACTGCTTCCCGACCTGATGAATGCGCTCGCGTCGATATCGGCCGGAAAGGTTTTCGTGGATTTCATCGACTCCCCGTACCTCTGGGCGGTCCGCAAGAAGGACGAGCTATTCGGGATCGGCATGCTGAATCGGTATGAACGATGGAAAACGCGCCGCTGGGAGGCGGACGTCATCCGGAAGGCCGACGGGACGATCTACATTTCCCGGGTCGATGCCGACGCGATTCCTTCCGGGGATGCCCCCACGACGAAAAGGCACATCGTCCCGAACGGGATCAACCTGCCGGACCGCAAGGATACGAAACGCGCGGCATTGCCTTCTCCGAACATCGGGTTTCTCGGAACGATGGGATACCATCCGAACATCGAGGCCGTGGAGTGGCTGTACCGGGAAGTGTTCACGGCGCTGCGGGAAACGATCCCCGGGCTGACCCTCGTCGTGATCGGAAGATACCCCTCCCCATCGATCCGGGAGCTTGGGAAACACCCCGGAGTGATCGTGACGGGGGAGGTCGAAGACATCTGGGAATACGTCAACGCCGTGGACATTTTCCTGTTTCCGCTGCTGCGGGGCGCGGGATTGAAGAACAAGATCCTCGAAGCGATGTATGCGGGACGCCCCGTGGTCACCACGGAAATCGGCAATGAAGGGATCGATGCGGTCCCCGGATCGCAGATCGTCCTTGGCCGGACCCCGGAGGATTTTCGGCGGGAAACCGCAAGGCTGCTGGGATCCCCCGAGGAAAGAGCCCGCATGGGGAAGGCGGCGCACGCATTCGTGACGGAGAAGTTCTCCTGGGACCGGATCCTGTCGGCCTACGGAAACCTGCTGCTGGGCGATGTCCCCTGAAGTGATGACGAACGGCGCAGCGCGAGTCGTTATCCTGACCGACGATCTCGGGGGAGGGACGGGGAATCATCTGCTTTCCATGATCCGGCATTGGGACAAGGGCCGGTGGGAAGCGGAAATCCTCAGCAGGGCGCCGCTCACTTCCCGGGTATCTCCCGACGTGCCCGTCCGGTACATTCCTTCCGAAGGGGCGGTCAACCTGTATCCTCTCGCGCAGATCCGGGCTTTCGGTCGAATACGGAATGAGATCTCCGATCGGCACCCCTCCATCGCGCACACCTACTTTTTCTGGCCGATCCTCTTCGGAAGGATCCTGAAACGGAAAGGGGTCGTCCGGACGCTGGTCGAGAACCGGGAGGACCAGGGATTCGATTGGGGATTCCACGAATATTCGCTTCTCCGTCTGACGAGGATGGCGCCCGACCGGATCATCTGCGTGTCGGATGCGGTTAAGCGGGTCGTGATGGAGCGGGAGGGGATCGAGGAAGAACGCATCGTGGTGATCCGGAACGGAATCGAGCCGTTTGCGAAGATGGGGAAGGATACTGCGGAAACCCGGGAAGAGCTGGGGCTGGAGAATCAGCATCTGGTCGTCGGCATGGTCGCGAACTTCAACCGGGCCGTGAAAGGCGTGTCTCTTTTCCTGGATGCCGTCCCCCGGATCCTCCAGGCGGTGCCCGACGCCCGGTTCCTTCTCCTGGGCCGGGGAAAGGAAGAACAGGCGCTGCGGGACAAGGCACGATCGATGGGGATCGAGCCGTATGTCCGGTTCGCGGGGTTCCGGCGGGACATCCAGCGGTATTACGCCATCATGGACGTCTCCGCGCTGACGTCCTTTTCCGAGGGGCTGTCCATCACGCTGCTGGAATCCATGGGGTGCGGAATTCCCGTCGTCGCGACGAGGGTGGGGGGAAACCCGGAAGTGGTAACGGACGGTACGACGGGATACCTCGTTCCGCGGGGAGATGTCGCCGCCTTCGCGGAACGGACGATCCTCCTCCTGCGGGACCGGGAACTGCGGAAACGGATGGGGGAAGAGGCGAAGCGGCGCGTGGAGCGGCATTTTCGCATTCATGACGTGGCATCCCGATACCTTGAAATCTACGACGGGTTGCTCTACGCGGCCTGCGGGCGGCGAAATGAGTAACGGAACGCAAGAAACCGGGCTTCGGGAACGGGCGTTGACAAGGAGCAT
>JBLNFH010000282.1:0-11530 GCA_050263475.1 Deltaproteobacteria bacterium | reverse complement strand
CTCCTCCACCACCTTCTTTCATCCGGCTGATTCGTAAAGCCATACCCCCTTCATACCCAGGCCCCATCCACGGTGATTCTCCTGAGTCGAAGAAAGTGTTTCTTCATGGATCATTTCGTGGAGTAGCTCCTTCGTATATCGGTTGCGGTTTGAATTCCGAATAACGCGTCTTTCTTCCCGGCGGACTTATCTTTTTCTTGCTCTCCAATGAATCGCAATACCCACCGTGCAACTCTTATGGGTAGACCCCGGACAGGGGACGGATGACAATTCCCGACATCCAGATAGGCAAACGAGGTGACGCCATGACGCCATCGTTGCCCTGCGCTAAGTGCGGACATGTGGACGATCTGGAAACGGTCAATCCAATCAGGACGATCATGAGTCGACTGATCGAATGGGAATGTCCTTGCGGGATCATACGGTTAGTGAAAATCACCCATCACGTCCCGCAGGTGCTTATAAAGAAGGCATTAGAAGCGGACAAAAAGGCGAAACCCTCCGAGTAGGGGGCGTGAAGAGAGGAGTTTGGTCGGCAGATAATTCTGCCGACCTCCTCCTTGAGGGTCCATCGGCATTCAATTTTATCCCAGGATCGGCTTCCAATATTATCCCGCTACCCAACCAGCCTGTAATCTCCCCAAAGATTCCTCCGTCTCCCCTCCTGATGGACCCCGGTTGCGCCTTCCGCATCCCGCACGCGCCCCGGCCGCGGTAAGATGAGGTCACGATGACCGCGCCGATGACAACGCCGCTGCATGTCGAAGTGGCCGTGCCGCTGCCGATCGACCGCACGTTCACCTATCGCGTCCCGCCGGGAGAGGAGGGGCGCGCGATGGTGGGTGTCCGGGTCCTGGTCCCGTTCGGGCCGAGGCGGGTCACCGGCCTGATCGTCGGCCTGGTCGACGGCACGGCGCTCTCCGGGCGGGAGGCGAAGCCGGTGACCGCCTTCCTCGATGCGGAGCCGTATGTCACCCCGCGGCACCTTGCGTTCCTTTCCGCGGCGGCCCGGGAATGCCTATCCCCGATCGGGGAGATGCTGCGCGCGGCGCTGCCCCGCGGGCTTCCCCGCAGGGATGCGCCCTCCTCTCCGCGGACCGAGACGTTCTACTCCCCGGCGCAGGGCCTTGGGGAGCCTCCGTTGACCCCCAAGCAGCGGCAGGTGGTGGAGGCGGTCCTCGAAGCGGGGGAGCTCTCCACGTCGGAGCTGTCGGCCCGAGTCCCCGGCGGGGCGGACGCCGCGCGCAGGCTGGCCGCAAAAGGGGTCCTCGCATCCTCCGTCCGGGAAAAGCCCGTGGCGGACTCCGCCGTCCGCCTTCCCGACACCTCTGGGGAGATCGTGCCCACGCCTCGCCAGGAAGCAGCCCTTGCAAGGATCGGCGTGGCGATCGCCTCGGGGAAGTTCGCCGCGTTCGTGCTCCACGGGATCACGGGGTCCGGCAAGACGGAGGTCTACCTGCGGGCGATCGAGCAGGTCCGGCTGATGCGAAGGCAGGCGGTGTTCCTGGTCCCCGAGATCGCCTTGACCCCGCAGCTCCTCGGCCGGGTGAAGTCCCGGTTCGGCGAAGGGGTGGCCGTCCTGCACAGCGGCCTATCCCCCGCCGAACGGGCGGCCCAGTGGAAACGGGTGCGCGCCGGGGAGGTCTTCCTGTCCGTCGGGGCGCGCTCCGCGATCTTCTCGCCCTTCCCGGCGCCCGGGCTGTTCATCGTCGACGAGGAGCACGACGCTGCTTATAAGCAGGAAGACGGGATCCGGTACCAGGCGCGCGACCTCGCCCTCGTGCGCGGGAGGATGGAGGACGCCGTCGTCCTGCTGGGATCGGCGACGCCATCCGCCGAATCCGTGCGGATGGCGCGGATGGGGGACGCCGCCCTCCTATCGCTGCCGGAGCGGATCGGCGGCAGGGAGCTTCCGGAAATACAGATCGTGTCCCTTGCGGGCCGGGCTTCCCTGCGGGGAGCGGACCGCTACTTCTCTCCCGAGCTCGAGGCGGCGATCGAGGAGACGCTCTCCCGCGGGGAGAAGGCGATGCTCTTCCTCAACCGGAGGGGATACGCCCCCGCCGTCACCTGCCTGGACTGCGGGGAAACCGTCCATTGCCGGAACTGCCGGGTCTCGCTGACCTTTCACCAGCAGCACGGCGCGCTGGTATGCCATTACTGCAACGCGCGGACGGAGCCGCCCGAAACCTGCGCGGTGTGCGGCGGGCACAAGATCGCCCAGGTGGGGATCGGCACGGAGCGCCTGCTCGCGTGGGCGGCGAAGCGGTGGAAGGGCGCCCGGGTCGCCCGGCTCGACTCCGACGTCAGCCGGCGGAAGGGGGCGTACGGGGAGATCCTTTCCCGGATGCAGGCCGGGGACGTGGACATCCTCGTGGGGACGCAGATGATCGCGAAGGGGCACGATTTCCCCGAGGTGACGCTGGTGGGTGTGCTGTTGGCCGACCTGTCCCTCTCGTTCCCCGACTTCCGGTCGGCGGAGCGCACGTTCCAGATCCTCACGCAGGTGGCGGGCCGCGCGGGGCGGGGAGACCGCCCGGGGAAGGTGATCGTCCAGACCCTTTCTCCGGACCACGTCTGCATCCGTATGGCGGCGCGCCACGATTTCGCCGGCTTCATGGAAGAGGAACTTGCGGCACGGGAGGCGTTGGAGTACCCGCCCTTCGGCCGGATGCTCCTCCTGCGGCTCCGGGGGTCGAAGGAGGAAAAGGTCCGCGAGGCTTCGGAGGCGGTGGCGGAGGCGCTTGCGGAGCCGGTCCGGGCCGCAGGGGTGGAGCTGCTGGGTCCCGCCCCCTCGCCTGTCTCCCTCGTGAAGCGGAAGCACCATTACCAGATCCTCCTCAAGATGCCCCTCCGGTTCCCGGTGGGGGATTTCTTCCCGCCGCTGCTGCACCCGTTGCGCGACCTCGTCCGCAAATTCGGCGTCCGCATGGAGGCCGACGTCGACCCCTATAACATGATGGTCTAGCGCCACCATCGCCGCGGGCTCGACATGGAAGGCGCGCTACGCCGATGGTAGGTCCGGCGCAGTGGATCGCCGAGGCGGAACCGTCCGTATCGGCAATACCCTTCTTGGGACAAACCGGCTCGGCGGATTACCCATGGTGAACGAAGAGCGGGGAAGACCGCTGAGCACGTAATACAAGATGCAGGGGAGCCGAAGGCGAGATCGAGCACGGAGCTACCGGAGGCGAAGCGCCTTCCGTGAATTGCGCATGATGCAGACGGCCCCCGCGAGGAAGCAGGCGGAACCAGGGAACGCTGTCGGCACGGGGTTTGCGCTTACCGCCCGCAAATACCCACGGGAGGTAGGGCCATGAGAGTGCATTACGTGCTGAACCACGGCGGGACGCCGGAATCCAAGCTGGCGGACGTGGAAATCCATTTCGAGGAGGGACTGCTTTCCGGACTCAAGCTGGTCGGATGCTCGGTCTGGCGGTCGCGGAAGGGGGAGGAGCCGACGGTCCTGGTCCCTTCCCGGTCGTACGCCACCGCGGGCGGGGTCCGCTACTACGAGCTGCTGCGCCCGTCGGAGGAGGGAAAGTCCGCCGACGACCCTGCGGGGAAGCTCGCGGTGCGGAACTTCAAGCAGTACATCCGGGGGGAATACTGCAAAATAGCGGCACTACCGGATAGGAAAGAGGAGGCGAGAGGGAAAGCGGCGACTACCAGGTAACGGTCGAAGGTGAAACGTCCAGCCGGGTGGGAGGCCTTGTCCTCCCACCCCCCTGCGCCTGGCGCGCTTCCTCCCAGTCGAGGGCGGTCAGAAAGGCTTCCTCGGGCGAATCCGCGAAAAACTTCCTTGCAAGATGCAGGAGCCCGACGATGTTGTCGCCCCGATCCTTTTCGCGCCGTTCCATCACCGTTCCGATCCGTACCTTCGTTTTTCTCACATAATCAACGCGGTAGACGGATACGGGTTTCATCTCACCCTCCGCCGCTTTTTTTGAATCATCTTCAATATAATGGAATAAAACGAGAATGAACAGAAAAAGTTGATGAAAGAGCGACGGTTTCGGCCCTACAATCTTCTTTTATCTTGTTACGGAGAGGGTACGGAATGTCGGATGCGGTTGAAAAAGTCGCGCAGGCGACAAGGCAGCGCGCCGCGGTTTATGCCCACCTCCTGGGCGTCCTCAGGCAGCGAATCGGCGAGGAAGAGGCGATTTCGGCCATGAGCGATGCGATTTACACGCACGGGAAGGAGAAATCGGAGAAGGGGTACTCGCCTGCGGCGCGAAGCGGCGACCTGATGCAGGCCGCGAAGGAGTTCGCCTCTCCCGATCCCGTCAAACAGTATCAGTTCGCCCCGCGGGTGGTTTCCGCGACCGGTGAAGAGGTGGTGATCGCGATGTCCCGCTGCCCGCTGGTGGACCAATGGAAGGAGATGGGGCTACCGCCGGAGGAGGTATCGCTACTGTGCCGGATCGCCCGTTCCGTCGATTTCGGGACGTGGGAGGGGGCTCTCGGCGGTTCGCTCCGATTTGACGGGACCCGGGGCGAGGGGAAGGACGAGTGCATCCTGCGCGTGCGGAAAGCCGGCGCTTCGAGGTCGCAGGGATGACGAAGACGAAGGACATCCATTTCCTGATCATGGTCGTGGTGATCATCGGGCTGCTCACGGTTCTTTATGTCACGGGACGACCCCGCTACCTGAGCCGCACCGAGCCTCACCTGAAGGCTGCAACCGACGCGGAGTGCTTTGCCTGCCACGACGACGGCAAGGAATTTCCGATGACCAAGGAACACCCGCTGCGCAAAAAGAACTGCCGGCAGTGTCACCGGTTCGAGCGCAGGTAGCGGTGGTCCCGGCGGGCACTCTTCCTCTCCTCGGCGCTCACGTTTCGGTGGCCGGCGGCGTCCATACCGCCCCCGGGCGCGGAAAAGCGATCGGCGCCGACGTCATCCAGATTTTCTCCAAGCAGCAGACCCGCTGGGTGGGGAAAGCGCTGGAAGAGGAGGACATCCGCGCGTTCCGCGACGAGACCGCCCGCACGGGCGTCCGCACGGTGGCCATCCACTGCGCCTATCTCATCAACCTGGGCTCCGCGACCGAGTCGGTGCGGACGCGCTCCCTGTATGCCCTCGAGGACGAGGCCTCCCGCGCCGCGATGCTTTCGGTCCCGCACCTGGTCCTGCATCCGGGCTCGAGCGGGGAGGATCCGGAAGAGGCGGGAATCGCCCGGATCGCGCAGGCGTTGAAGACGTTCGGCAGGCTTCCCAAGGGGGTGACGCTCCTGCTGGAGAACACGGCGGGGCAGGGCAATTCCCTCGGGCGGACGATGGAGCAGATCCGGCGCCTCCTGGACGCGGCCGGGTCACCGCCGGACGTGGCCGTTTGCCTGGACAGCGCGCACCTTTTCGAGGCGGGGTATGATATTTCCCGCGAAGACGGGTGGGAAAGCCTGCTCGCGGAAATGGATCGAACCTCCATCCTGCCGCTGGTGCGGATGTGGCACCTGAACGACTCCCGTACCGACTTCGGAAGCCGCGTCGACCGGCATTTCCACATCGGGGAGGGGAAGATCGGCACGGGCGCCTTCCGGAGGATCCTGACGCACCGCGCATTCCGACCGCTGCCGATGGTGCTGGAGACCCCCAAGGACGGGGACGACGAAACCGAGAGGGACATCCGGAACCTTTCGGCCCTGCGCGGTATCGCCGCCCCCGGATGGAAAGAGGAGTAAGCGGATGGACTACGAAGCGATCACGGCGCTGGCCAAGCACCATAAGCAGGTCTTCGGGCGCATCGTCAAGTGCGAGATGTACAAACTGGAAGACGGCAAGATGCTCGCCCTGTCGCGGATGCACGACGACCACCACGACATCAACCTGGCCATCCTCCTGGACGGGAAGTTCCGCATCGAGGATATCGGGGGCAGGATGGACCGGATCCCCTACCCGCCGTGCGAGAAAAAGCCGCTGGAGATGCTTGCCGGCCTGAAGGGGATCGGGGTCCTGGAGCGCGGGGGGCTGAAGAAGGTCAAGGAGCGCATCCCCCGGAACCTGGGCTGCACCCACATCTACGAAATGATCGAGTCCACCTTCCGCGCGGTCTTCGTGGGCTCGTACACCATCTACGGGCACAAGTGGGACGAGGTCCTCGCGCTGGACCTGGAGGAGAACCGCCAGCTCGCCCTGCAGTCCCAGGCCCTCGCCGACACCTGCTACGCCTTCCACCGGGAGTCGGTCGACGAGGAGGTGCTGGCGCGCGCCCGGAAAAAGGTCGAGGAAGCCAAGAAGAAAATGGAAGCCATCGAGGCGGTCAAGCGCGGGGAATGATCCCGGCGGAAAGGGAGGGTCATGGGCACTGAGGCGCAAATCCGGCGGCTTGCGGGGATCCTGGTGCACCATTCGGTGAAGGCGAAAAAAGGGGAGATCGTGCGGATCTCCTGCAGCGAGCTGGCGCGTCCTCTGGCGCTGGAGGTCTACCGCGAGGTGATGCGCGTGGGGGCGCATCCGCTGCTGGCCATGGGGTTCGAGGAAGCGCAGCGGATCTTTTTCGAGGAGGCCGCGGACGCTCAGATCGCCCACCTGCCGCCGACGAAGCTCTACGAGGCGAAGATGATCGACGCCGACATCGTCATCGTCTCCCCGGGCAACACGAGGGCCTTGAGCCACATCCCGCCGAAACGGCTCGCCGACAAGCGGAAGGCGGTAAAGCCCATCTCCGAGATCGTCCTGCGCCGGGTGCGGTGGGTGCTGACGAACTTCCCGACGGAGGCGCTCGCGCAGGAAACGGACCGCTCCCTCCCGGAGTACGAGAAGCTCTACTATCGCGCCGTGGACCAGGACTGGGCCGCGATGGAAAAGATGTTCCGCCGCGCGAAACGGATCCTGGAAAGGTCCGAGCGGGTCCGGATCGTGGGGAAGGACACCGACCTTTCCTTCTCCATCAAGGGGCGCACCGCGATCCCCTGCGCGGGCGGCTACAACATGCCGGACGGGGAGATCTTCACCGCGCCGGTGGAGAGCTCCACGGAGGGGAAGATCTATTACGAGTTCCCCGCGATCTACGGCGGCCGCGAGGTCTCCGGCATCCGGCTGTCCTTCCGGAAGGGAAAGGTCGTCGACGCCTCCGCCGAGAAGAACGAGTCGATCCTCAAGGAGATGCTCGCCGCCGACCCGGGAGCGCGCGTCCTGGGCGAGTTCGGCATCGGCGCCAACGCCGGCGTGACCTCCTTCACCCGGGACATCCTGCTCGACGAGAAAATGGGGGGGACGATCCACCTGGCCATCGGCCGCTCCTACGCGGAGTCCGGGGGGAAGAACGACTCGGCGGTTCACTGGGACATGATCAAGGACCTGCGGTCGGAAGGGGATCTCTACCTGGACGGCAGGCCGGTGCTGCGCACGGGGCATCTGTTCGGGAAGGTCCCCCAGGGGATGCGGCGGAAGTAGGCCCGCGCCCTGTTCCTGTACGCCGCCGTCATCTTCTTAAGCGCCTTTCTGCTGTTCCAGGTGCAGCTGATCATCGCGAAGATGATCCTCCCCTGGTTCGGCGGGTCCGCGGCGGTGTGGACCACCTGCATGCTGTTCTTCCAGGTGGTGCTCCTGCTGGGCTACTACTACGCGGACGCGTCGATCCGGTTCCTGAGGCCGAAGGCCCAGGTTTTCCTGCACGCGTCCCTCCTGGCGGCCTGCCTGTTCCTGCTGCCGATCGTCCCCGGCGCCGGCTGGAGGCCGGCCCCCTCCCAGGACCCGACCCTGAGGATCCTGGCGCTCCTGTCGGCGACCGTCGGGCTGCCCTACCTGCTGCTCTCGACGACAAGCCCCCTGCTGCAGGCCTGGTACGTCAGGACCTACCGGGGCGCGATGCCGTACCGGCTGTTCGCGCTATCGAACGCCGGGTCGATGATCGCCCTCCTTTCCTACCCGGTGCTCGTCGAACCGTTTTTCGCCGTCCGACGCCAGGCCGAAGCCTGGTCGGCCGGGTTCCTCGCCTTCGCCCTCCTGTGCGCGGCGGCGGCGCTGCGCAGCCGGAAGGAGGAAGGCGGGCGGCCGGACGCGGCGCAGGAAGCGGGGGACGCGAACCCGGGACGGGGGGAACGGTTCCTTTGGATGACCCTTGCGGCATGCGCGTCCACGATGCTGCTGGCCGTCACCAACCATCTCACGCAGAACGTCGCGGCGATCCCGTTCCTGTGGGTGCTCCCCTTGACCCTCTACCTGCTGAGCTTCATCCTGTGCTTTTCCGGGGAGGGACGGTATCGCCGGAACGTCTACCTGCCGCTCCTGGCGGCCGCGCTCGCCGGGATGTCCGTGCTGCTCTCGGAAGGCCATGAGACCGAACGGCTTTCCATCCTGATCCCGCTCTTCGCCGGCGGGCTCTTCGTCGGCTGCATGGTATGCCACGGGGAGCTGGCGGCGATGAAGCCGCATCCGCGGCGCCTTACTTCCTACTACCTGATGGTTTCGCTCGGAGGAGCGGTCGGCGGGATCTTCGTCGGCCTGGTTGCGCCGTACGGCTTCCGGGGCTATTACGAGCTTCCCGCGGGGATCGCGGCCAGCGCGGCCCTGTCCCTGGCCGTGCTGTGGCGGTCCCGGGCGCGGGATCCCGCGAAGCGCCGGTGGCGCAACGTCGCGGTGGCAATCGCCGCGGTCTACGCGGCGGGGCTGACAGGTTTGCTGGCATGGCAGATCCGGGAAACCACCCGGGATGCCCGGGTGCTGGTGCGGAATTTCTACGGGGGGCTCAAGGTGAGCGATTCGGGCCCGCCGGGCGGCGACCTCGCGATGCGCACGCTGGTGCACGGCACCATCACGCACGGAAGGCAATTCCTCGAGCCGGGCAAGCGCCGTCTCCCGACCACCTATTACGGCCCAAAGTCCGGCGTGGGGCTCGCGCTGCTCGATTCCGGGCGCGGCGGGGGTCCCCTGCGCGTCGGGGTCGTCGGCCTGGGCGCGGGCACGATCGCCGCGTACGGCAGGCGGGGCGATCTCTACCGGTTCTACGAGATCAACCCGCTCGTCGTCCGGCTTGCCGATACGGAGTTTTCGTTCCTTAGGGACTCGGAGGCGAAGGTGGAGATCGTGTTGGGCGATGCGCGCCTGTCCCTGGAGGCCGAGTCCCCCCAGGGATACGACGTCCTCGTCGTGGACGCGTTTTCCGGGGACTCGATTCCCGTCCACCTGTTGACCCGCGAGGCGTTCGATCTCTATTTCCGGCATCTCAAGGAGGACGGGGTCCTGGCGGTCCACGTATCGAACAGGTACCTGGACCTGAAGCCCGTCGTGGGCCGCGCCGCGGAAACGGCGGGCAAGGAGACCCTGGTGGTGGACACGGGGGACGAGGAGGCAAGCGGCGTCTACGGGGCGACCTGGGTCCTGGTGTCGGGAGACCGGCGGCGGCTCTCGGGGACCGCGCTGTCGGAGGCGGGGGAGCCGCTGGCGCCGGGTTCGCGCGGACGCCTGTGGACCGACGATTACAGCAACCTCTTCGGGATCCTCAAGTAAAATCGTCATGCACGATATCTTTCCGCCGGAACCGGATTCTCCGGATGCGGCAGAAGGGACGGGGAGGGCCATTTCCATGCCGGGGGAAACGGGAATCCGGGCGGTGCTTTTCGATTTCGGAGGGGTGCTGGCCTCGGAAGGATTCCGGGAAGGGCTCGAGGCGATCGCGCTGCGCAACGGGATGGATCCCGATGCGGTCTTTACGCTGGCATCGGACGCGATCTACGAGTCGGGCTACATCACGGGGCGCGGGACCGAATCCGATTTCTGGAATCTCCTGCGCCGGCAGACCGGCCTGGCGGGGGAAGATGCCGCGCTTACCGGGGAGATCCTGCGTCGCTTCGTCCTGCGCCCGCGGATGGTGCATGCCGTGCGTGTGCTGCGCGCCCACGGCTTGATCACGGCGATCCTGAGCGATCAGACGGACTGGCTGGAGCGCCTGGAGGCACGCGACCGGTTCTTCCTCGAGTTCGACCGGGTGTTCAACAGCTATCGCCTCGGAAAGGGGAAGCGCGACGCCACCGTATTCGACGACGCGGTCCGCGCGCTGGGAGTGCTCCCGCAGGAAGCGCTGTTCGTGGACGACAACCCGGGGCACGTGGAGCGGGCCGCTTCCCGCGGCCTTCGGGCCGTGCGGTTCCTCGACCAGGACCGCTTCCTTTCCGAACTGGGTCGGAGGATGGGGGGGAAGATCGCCTTCCGCTGAGATCCGTCTTACGCCTTCGACACCAGCCCGATGGCCACGTCGGCGACGTTGGTCCCCGTTGGGCCGGTGACGACAAGGTCCCCCAGCGCCCGGAACACGGCATAGGCGTCGTTGTTCTTGAGGAGGGAATCGGGGGACAGTCCCGTTTCCTTCGCCCGGCGGCAGGTGGACCCGTCGGCGACCGCCCCCGCGGCGTCGGTGGGACCGTCGATCCCGTCCGTCCCCCCGCACAGCAGCGCCACCCCGGCGGATCCCGCAAGCTCGATCGCGGCGGACAGGGCGAACTCCTGGCAGCGGCCGCCTTTGCCCGTTCCCGTGACGCGGACCGTGGTCTCCCCGCCGGCGATCAGGGCGGCGGATTCCCCCGGCGGCAGGGAAGAGGAAAGAACGCGCATCTCCGCGACGAACGACTTCGCGCACACCCCGGCTTCGCCCGACAGGAATCCCGGAAGCATTCGGATCGTGCGCAGCCCCTCGGCCTTCGCGGCGGCGGCCGCCCCCTCGAGGGCGGTGCGGTTCGATCCGATGACGACGCAGGTGACCTCCTTGAACGCGGGATCGCCGGGCTTCGGGGTCTCGCCTGCCTTCCCGGCCGCCCCCGCCTCGAGGTATCGCAGGACAGCCGGGGAGGTCTCGCGGAGGATCCCGAAACGCGAAAGGACCGCCAGCGCCTCCGCGTAGGTCGTGGGGTCGGGGGAGAACGGCCCCGAGGCGATGACGGAGGGCTCGTCCCCAGGAACGTCCGAGAGCAGGAGAGCCCATACCCTGGCGGGGTGCGCCGCGAGGGCGGCCCGCCCTCCCTTTATGAGGGACAGGTGTTTTCGTACCGCGTTCAGGGAGCGGATGTCCGCGCCTGCGCGAAGGAGGAGACCTGACAGGGCGGCTTTTTCCTCGAGGGATACCCCATCCACGGGTGCGGAAAGCATGGCGGAACCCCCGCCGGAGATCAGGGCGATCACGAGGTCCCCCGCCCCGGCTCCCGAAAGGAGGGAGAGGATTTCACGCGCGGCGGCGAGGCTCCCCCCGTCGGGAACGGGATGCCCGGCCTCGAGGAACCGGACCGGACCCGCCCTTCCCCCGCTTCCGGGCGGGACGGCTAATGTTCCGGCGGCGATCCGGTTCCCGAGAACCGAGAGGGCCGCCTCCCCCATCGCCCTTCCGGCCTTTCCCCCTCCGGCCAGGTAAATCCTCCCGCCGCCCCGCCACGGCGCGGAGGCGGCGATGCCGCCGCACGCGAGCGACACACCCTCCGGTCCTACCCGCAGCGACTCCGCAACCGGCCGGGCCGGGCCGGCGGCGCTTATGGCCTTGCGGAAGATCCGCTGGAGAATGTCGCCTTCGTTTGTCGTCATCGGCCCGCCCGGGAGC
>JBLNFH010000281.1:0-4450 GCA_050263475.1 Deltaproteobacteria bacterium | reverse complement strand
TCACCGGGAAAGGCGTTACGGGGGCCGTGGACGGGCAATCCGTGGGCCTCGGCAACCGAAGGCTCCTCGAGGATCTCGGGATCGACCCGGGAGAGTTCGCAGGGAAAGCGGAAGCGCTGCGGAAGGACGGCCAGACCGTGATGTTCGTGACGGTGGATGGTAAGGCGGCCGGGCTCGTCGGCGTCGCGGATCCCGTCAAGGGGACAACCCCGGAGGCGATCCGGGCTCTCCACGAAGAGGGGATCCGCATCGTGATGCTGACCGGCGACAACCGGACGACCGCCGACGCCGTCGCGCAGAAGCTCGGCATCGACGAGGTGGTCGCGGAGGTCCTCCCCGACCAGAAATCCGATTCCGTGAAACGCTTCCAGGGGGAAGGTCGGATGGTAGCCATGGCGGGGGACGGCATCAACGATGCGCCCGCCCTGGCGCAGGCACAGGTGGGAATCGCGATGGGAACGGGCACCGACGTGGCGATGGAGAGCGCCGGGGTCACGCTGGTGAAGGGGGATTTGCGCGGGATCGTCCGGGCGCGCCGCTTGAGCCAGGCCACCATGCGGAACATAAAGCAAAACCTGTTTTTCGCTTTCGTTTACAACGCGCTGGGCGTTCCCGTCGCGGCGGGCGTCCTCTATCCATTTCTCGGCATCCTGTTGAGCCCCATGATCGCCGCGGCGGCGATGAGCTTCAGCTCGGTGTCCGTCGTAACCAATTCGCTGAGGCTCCGATACGTGCGGCTTTAAGCAATCGCGGACGGGCGCAATTTCCGGCATCGGATCGCCGCGACCGGAGTGCGCGCGGTATGCTGACCGGGGTCCTTCCGGAAAGGGCGCCCATGAGGGGATCCAAATATCGCCGGGTGGGGGGACGCGACCGGCGCAGACGGCATCCAACCCGGTAACGGGGGGACCGCCGGTGCGGACGACCATCGGGAAAGGAGGCGATTTGCGCATGGAACGGCCAGGGACAACTCCCACCCGGATTTACGCGACGAGGAAAGGCCTCCTCGAAGGATCGTGGAGAACGGGGGCGATGCTCGCCGCCGGGATCGCTCTTGCCGCTCTCGCCGGATGCACCTCTTCCCCGGCACCGGAAAAACCGCTCCTCCATACGACGAAGGCGTTCGACGCCATCTTCGGGGAGCTGCCGCCGATGACGGTCCCGGGCCCCTGCTACGGTACGGTGGCCTATTTCCCGTCCCTGCGGGAGCCGGGCAAGTACCGCCCATTGCCGATTTTCTCCGCAGAGCAGGGGAAGGAGGAGAGGCTTACCGTCCGCACGGTGATCCGGGGGGTGGATGCGGACGGATTGGCCGAAGAGATCGACTTTCCTTTTCCGCGGGGATCGGATCTGGATTCCCTTGCCTACGAAGGCGGGGTGGTGAAAATCAGGCTTGCGGGTACATTTCCGGGGGCGGGCTTTTCTGGAAAGCGGGCGGCCGAGGCCCTGGCCTTGACCGTGGCCCAATTCGGCAAAGCGGCAACCGTGGAGGTGACGGACGCAGCCGGCCGGGTGGCATACACGGGCAGGGCGGACAGGGCCCGGACGGCGGACGTGGGTTCCCCGAAGACCTTGGGGGTTATCGCCATCCGGGAGGAGAAAAATCGCCCTCCGTCGGTTCTCTCGGTCCTCTTCGACCGGCCGGTATTCATCGAAGATATCTCCATCTACCCGCCGGGCGGAAAAACCGCTTACCCGGGGAAATCCTATTCGACCGGGTTCGGCATGAGTGTGGAGCTGCATCCGGAGCCCAAGGTGGATTTCGATCCCGATACGGCCTATCACGTCCGGATGGCGGTGCGGGACGGAAAAGGGAGGAGAACGAAGGAGGAACGGGACTGGAAGCCGAAGGCGGTAACGCGGGATGGATGAGTTCCCGATCCGGTGAGGTAAGCCTCCGTATTTTTTTACACGATGATGCAATCATCCTTCCGCGAATTATTCCGTGGGAGGAATCCCTCCGCATCGGGGTTCATCTCAACAAGTAACAATCGTTCCCTTTAGAGGGAACGGGAAACCGGTAAATACGGAGGTGTAGATATGGTGCGGAAATATTTTCTGGCACTGAGCATTCTGGCGGCATTCTTCATGGTCGCCGCAGGTTCCGCCCAGGCGGGGTGGGGGCATTCGTACGACTCCACAGCGCCCGGGCAGTCGATGAGCTCGGAACCGGCGGCTCCGGAATCGTCGACCAGCTCCTCCGAGCAGCAGACGCAGAGCATGGAATCCTCCGATTACCAGAAAGAGGAAGCCGTGGAGACCGGCAAGCTGCCGGAGAGCCGGGGATTCGAATCCGACGAGCCCGCCGCGACGGATGTCGCGGGAGTCCTCTACCGGGGAGGCATAGACGCCGGCCCGTAATCGGGCAGAGCGGATCGGGCCTTTAAAAAAGGCCGGCATCTCTCGGCGGCAACCGCCGGGATGCCGGCCTTTTTTTGCGCGCATGGGCCATCCGCCCTCGGAGTGCGGGGAAAATCTCCGTCTTCTTGTGGATGGGATTCAGGACGATTATAATGAGAATGTTTCTTTGTTTTTATGAAAGTATGCCTCCGTAAGGGAAAATAAATCGGTGCGCGACAAAACGACGGTTCATTCGGTCCTCCTGTCCCTCGGTGCATGCCTGTTCTTCCTGTCTCCTATCCCTTCGGTTGCCCGCGCCGCCGTGCCGGTAAAGGGCGATGCGCATCAAATCCAGGAAAACCTGGAGCGGATCGCACGGCTGCCCGACGATGAGGTTCGCCTGCTGCCGACGCTTTTCGAGGCAACCGGGGAGGGAGTTCGCAGGCTTACCGGCCGCCGCACGGATGCCTTTCTTATCGAAAAGGAAGTGGACCGGATCGCCTGGCGCGTATCCGCTTCCCTGGTCGGGGGGCGGGAGCCTCGCCTGGCGGTTGACGCCATCAACCGGGTACTGTTCGCCGAGGAGAGGTTTGCCTACGATCCTGCCCCCGGGGACCCCGATAATTATCTCCTGGATCGGGTGATCGCGCACAAGCGCGGGAACTGCCTCGGGCTGACCTTCCTCTTTCTGGCCCTCGGCGAGCGGCTGGGGATCCCTCTCCGGGGGGCATACGTGCCCGGCCACTGCTTCGCCCGGTACGAAGGGAACGGCAGCCGGATCAACATCGAAACGGGAGAAAAGGGAGCCGAGCGCAGCGACGCCTGGTACGCGGGGACGTTCAAGATCGGGGTTGGGCGTCCCTACCTGCGAACCCTCGGGAAACGGGAGATGATCGGGGTGTACCTCAAGAGCCTCGGCGCAAGCCTTTCGCGCAAGGGGATGGAGGAAGAAGCCCTGCGCCTCTACCGGGAGGCTGCGTTGTTCAGCCCCGGCCTTCCGGACGTCTATTACAATGCCGGGGTCTCCTATCAGAAATTGGGGAAAACCGACGAGGCCATCGCTCAGTATCGCAAAGCGCTCTCCCTCGACCCGGACATGGCGGCCGCCCGCGGGAACCTGGGCGCCACGCTCTGTTCCTGCGGCAGGACGGAGGACGGCATCCGGGAGTATCTGAAGGCCCTCGAAATCAGCCCGGATAACCTCAAGGCCCGTTCGGGGCTTGCCAAGGCCTACTTTTCGCGGGGGGCCTACCGGGAAGCGATTGCGCACTGCGACCGGGCGATGGAGCAGGGATGCAGTTTCGATCCCTCGATGCTGCAGGTCCTCGAACGGTACCGAAACCCCGGCAGCCTTCCCCCCGGCGCTGAACCGGTCAGCGATCCGGCTGGCGCTGGGCGCGTTTCCGCACGCTTCCCCACGTCTTCCCCGAGAGGAAGCTTTCCGGGATGTTGTCCGCCATCGCAAGAAACCTGCGGTAGGGAACGGCGAACGTCAGGATGTCGGGTTCCACGTACGGACGCGCCGACAAGTCGAACAGCCCCAGCACCGCCCGGGCGCCTTCCCCGCCCCCTTCCTTCAGCGGGTGGGTGACGATGGCCCCGCATCCGGAAGAAAACGGTGCGATCACCCCCTCGTCCTTCCGGTCGAAATTCGCAAGTACGTGCAATCCGCCCAGGATGTCCGGGGAGGCGAAGAAAATGACGACCTGCGGGTCGCCGCCGTGTTGCGCCCTGTCCGCTCGGGTGAACACCGCGAACTTTTTCGGGGCGGGGGGACCTCCCCCCCGCGCGATCCGGGAGCCGGCGATCTCCGGGGTCTTCAGGTAACGCTCGCCCTCCATCCGGCCGGGGATCCCGCAGGAGAGAAACTGCTCGATCCCTTCCCGCGGCTTGTCGAGGAAACCCAGGTAGAAGCCGCCGCCCTGGCAGCCGTAATGAGACGGTGAGAATGCCGCAGGGCTCCCCTCCTTGCGGGTCTTCGCCAGCAGGGCGAAGACGCAGACGTGGGCCCCTTCCGGCGGACGCTGCGTCCCCGCGGGAAGGTCGTCCGCATACCGGAAGAGGATCGGGTATTCCGGCATCCCGAACGCTTCCACGAACCGGTCGTAAG
>JBLNFH010000280.1:0-3892 GCA_050263475.1 Deltaproteobacteria bacterium | reverse complement strand
AAGGATGCGGGGAAATTCCTGCGCTCGATCCGACGTTGCGGGAAACCGCTGGTGATCTTCAAGGCGGGACGGACGGAGCGGGGGAGGAAGGCGGCCGAGTCGCACACGCGGTCGCTTGCGGGAAGGGACGAGATCTACGACGCCGTGTTCCGGCAGTACGGCGTGCACCGGGCCTCGTCGCTGGAAGACCTCTACGACTTTTCCAAGGCGCTTGCCTGCCTTCCGGCTCCCGCGGGGCCCCGGATGCTGATCGTCACGAGCTCGGGAGGCTCCGCGATCATCGCCACCGACGTCGCGGAAGAGGAGGGTTTCCGGGTCGCCCCGCTGCCGCCCGAACTTGCGGCGACCCTCAAGGAGATCCTGCCGTCGCACTGCATCGTGGGGAACCCGCTGGACCTGACCGGCGACACGGACGCCGCGCGCTACCGGAAGGTGCTGGAGGCGTCGGCGGGGCACTACGACGTCGTCATGCCGATCTTCGGGGATCCGATCCCGGGGGCGAGCGGCGTCATCACTCCCGGCCGCTGCGAGCTCGTGGCCTATCTCGGGGGGGCCGACGTCGAGCGCGCGGAGCGGGCCTTGATGCACGAAAAGGGGATCGCGGTGTTCCCGACCCCCGAGCGTGCGGTGAGGGCGCTCTCCTGCCATGCGCGATTCCGCCGGGACCGGTTTCCGAGGACGCCGGGGGCGGCGGAAGCCGGCAGATCGGAAACGGGGGGACGCGAGGCGCTTTCTCCCGTGGAATCGATGCGGCTCCTCTCGGAATCCGGGTTCCCGGTGGTCCCCTTCCGGCACGCGGATAACGAAGAGGAGGCGGTATTCGCCGCAAGGAGCATCGGGTATCCCGTCGCGGTGAAGCTGAACTCCCCGGACGTCACGCACAAAAGCGACATCGGCGGCGTCATTCTGAACGCGGCCGACGAGCAGGCGGTGCGGCGCGCCTGCAGGGACATCTCCCTTGCGGCGAAGCGCGCGGGGGCCCGGGACGAAGGCGTGCTGGTGAGCGCGATGGCCAAGGCGGGGCGGGAGGTGATCGTCGGAGTGGTCAAGGACCTGCAGTTCGGCCATGCGGTCATGTTCGGAATGGGGGGCATCCTGGTGGAGGCCCTGGGGGACGTAACGTTCCGGATCGTGCCGCTTTCGGAAAAGGACGCGGCGGAAATGATCGGCGAGATCCGGGGAAACCGGCTGCTCCATGGGTACAGGGGCGAAAAGCCCGTGGACATCGCCGCCGTCCGGCAGCTCCTCCTGCAGGTGTCGGAGCTCGTATCGCGGCGCCCGGAGATCGAGGAACTGGACCTGAATCCCGTCATCGTCCACGAAACCGGGCTGCAGGTCGTGGATGCCCGGGTGATCCCGGCCGGCGGGGCGTGACGGGGATGCGCATCGGGGTGCCCAGGGAGATCAAGCAGGGGGAGTACCGGGTGGCATTGACGCCCGGCGGTACGGAAGCGCTGGTCGGTGCGGGAGCCGAGGTGAGGGTCCAGGCCGGCTGCGGGGAGGGAAGCGGTTTTCCGGATGCCGAATACGCCTCGGCGGGAGCGCGCGTGGTTCCGACCGCCGCCGAAGCGTGGGATGCCGGCCTGGTGGCCAAGGTCAAGGAGCCGCTCCCGCAGGAATACCCCTTCCTGTCGGAAACCTCCGCGCTGTTCACCTATCTGCACCTGGCCGCGTTTCCCGATTTGACCGAGGCGCTTCTGAAACGCCGCGTCACCGCCATCGCCTACGAGACGGTCGCCGACGGAGGGAAACTGCCGCTTCTGCGCCCGATGAGCGAGGTGGCGGGAATCCTGGCCGTGCAGGTCGGCGCGCGGGCGCTGGAAAAATCCTGCGGGGGAAGGGGGGTGCTCCTGTCCGGGGTCGGCGGGGCGGCGCCCTCCCGGGTCGTGGTGATCGGAGCCGGCAACGCGGGAAGGAATGCGGCCCGGACGGCTGCGGGCGTGGGTGCGGATGTCGTCCTTCTCGATATCTCCCCGGAGAAGCTGGCTCGCGCGGCGGAAGAAATCCCGGGGAGGATCCGAACGGCGTTGTCCACCCCGGAGTCGGTGGCCTCGGAGATCCCGGCGGCAGACCTCGTGATCTCCACGGTGCTGGTCGTAGGGGATAAAGCGCCGGTGCTCGTCACCCGCGGGTTGCTCCGAAGGATGAAGCCCGGGGCCGCGGTCGTGGACCTCGCCGTCGACCAGGGGGGATCGTTCGAGACCTCGAGGCCGACGACGCACGCAGCGCCCTATTTCATCGAGGAGGGGGTGGTGCACTACTGCGTGTCCAACATGCCGGGTGCCGTCCCCCGCACCTCGACGCTCGCGTTGACCTCGGCGACCCTTCCCTACCTCCTGCGGCTCTGCACGTCCGGCGTCGCGGAGGCGCTGCGGGCAGACCCGGCGCTGCGCTCGGGGCTCAATACCTTCCGGGGAAAGCTCACCTGCGCAGGGGTCGCGCGCGCACTCGCACTCGAGTACACCCCGCCGGAGACGCTGCTGTAGCCATACACGGAAGGCGCTTGCCTCCGGGGGGTCCGTGCTCGCTCTCTCCTTCGGCTCCCCTATATCCGGCAGTACGTGCCCTGCGGTCCCTTCCTCGCTCTTCGTTCTCCCTGTAAGAATTGCCAAGCCGGTTTGTTGCCAGGAATGCGGGGATTCCATCGGTTCCGCCTCGGCGACCCGCTGCGCCGCACCCTCCATCGGCCTGCGCCTTCCGTTCATGGCGCATGTTGTACCATCAACGTTCGGCGGAGTCCCCCTCCGAGGCGGCGCAACCGACCACTCCTGTCGATTCCACTAAATGGGGATTAGGTGTTGCCTGACTTTATGCGCTCTGCAATGGCATGTACCTGGTTTCTGGTGGCGGCCCGGTCCCCGGAGTTGTCGATGACGTGCTCCGAGGCGCGGGCCTTCTCCTCCGGGTCCATCTGGGAGGCGATCCTTTGCAGGATCTGCTCCTCGGACATGCCGTCGCGCTTCGCGAGGCGCCGCACCTGCTGGTCGCGGCCGCAGCGCACGGCGATCACCGCCTCGAACCGCGCCCGGCGTCCGGTTTCGAAGATGAGCGCCGCTTCCACGATGGCCACGTTGTGGCCCTCGGACTCGAGGCGGTAGAGGTCGGACGCGATGGCGCGGGCGATTTCGGGATGGGTGACCGCTTCCAGCTCCGAGCGCTTCCCGGGGTCGGAAAAAACGATCTCGCCGAGCCGCTTGCGGTCGATCCGGCCGTTGGGAAGAAGGATCCCGCGCCCGAAGGCACGGACGATGGCTTCGTAGGCGGGACGGCCCGGAATCGTGACCTCCCGGGCGATCCGGTCGGCGTCGATGACCGCCAGCCCTTCCTCCCGGAACATCCGCGACACGGTGCTCTTCCCGGATCCGATCCCTCCCGTCAGTCCGAAAACCCTCATGGCGCGATTATAACAGGCCGGAGGTCGTTGACAATCCAGCCGACGGAATGATACGTTCAGGTTGAAATGAATCATCGTTCATTAATGTCGAAGGGGGAGACGCGATGACCGAGACCACGGTAACGGGATTTTTCGAGTCGCTCCAGGAGAAGCTCGCGAAGAACGCGCCGAAGCTGGCGGGACTCACCTGCGTCTACCAGTTCAAGGTGGGGGAAGACAGCTACAACGTGGCGTTCACGGACGGCAACGCCGCGGTTTCCAAGGGGGAGGCTGCCGCGCCCAGCTGCACGGTCACGATGGCGGAACCCGATTTCCTCGACCTGGTGTCGGGGAAGCTCAACGGCCAGATGGCCTTCATGACCGGGAAACTGAAGGTCGCCGGCGATTTTGGGCTCGCGCTCAAGCTGGAATCGCTGCTGAAGGCCTGACTCCGACGGGGAACGCCCCCATCGAAAAAGGCCTGTGCCGAAAAGCGGCGGAGGCCCTCCTTTTCCGGGG
>JBLNFH010000279.1:0-6438 GCA_050263475.1 Deltaproteobacteria bacterium | reverse complement strand
TCGAAGAGGTGGTGAAATTCAAGCTGGCCGCGGAGGAGTCCGCGGCTTTGAAGAAGTCGGCCGAAGCGGTCAAGGAGCTGTGCGAGGCCGTGGGCCGGCTGGGGTTCTAGGATCGTCGCTGCGGGGCTGCCGGCCCCCCGCCAGGGGGGTCGGCGCGTCTGTTATAATGGGCATCATTTGGACCCTGCCTCGCTGTTCGTACGCGTCGCTGATCATCCGCTGACACTATAACCGGGAGGAGCCGAGGGGCATGAACATTCACGAGTATCAGGCCAAGTCGGTGCTGTCGAAGTACGGTGTGGCCGTTCCGAAGGGCAAGGTGGCGGACACCCCCGCGGAAGCGGAGGACATCGCCAAGGAGTTCGGGACGCCGGTCGTGGTCAAGGCCCAGATCCATGCGGGCGGGCGCGGAAAGGGCGGTGGCGTGAAGCTCGCCAAGACCCACGACGAGGCGAGGGAGTTCTCCAAGCAGATCATCGGGATGAACCTGGTGACGCACCAGACCGGGCCGCAGGGGAAGAAAGTGAAACGGGTGCTCGTCGAGCAGGCGAGCGCGATCAAGAAGGAGCTCTACCTCGGGATGGTCATCGACCGCGCCGTGTCGAAGGTCGTCATGATGGCGTCCACCGAGGGGGGCATGGAGATCGAGACCGTCGCCGCGAAGACCCCGGAGAAGATCCTCAAGGAGCACGTCGACCCCGCGGTCGGGCTCATGCCCTACCAGGCGCGGAAGCTTGCCTTCGGACTGAACATCCCCCCCGAGCTCACCGGCAAGGCGGTCAAGTTCATGACGGGGCTGTACAACGCCTTCGTCGACACGGACTGCTCCCTGGCCGAGATCAACCCGCTGGTGATCACCGAGGGGGGCGACGTCATCGCGCTGGACGCCAAGATGAACTTCGACGGCAACGGGCTTTTCCGCCACAAGGACATCCAGGCGATGCGCGACTTCGACGAGGAGGACCCGACGGAGACCGAGGCCTCCAAGTTCGACCTCTCGTACATCAGCCTCGACGGCAATATCGGCTGCATGGTGAACGGCGCGGGGCTGGCGATGGCGACGATGGACATGATCAAGATGTCGGGCGGCGCCCCGGCCAACTTCCTCGACGTCGGGGGCGGGGCCAGCGCGGAGCAGGTGACCAACGCCTTCCGGCTGATCCTGTCCGACCCCAAGGTCAAGGCGATCCTGGTCAACATCTTCGGCGGGATCATGCGGTGCGACATCATCGCGGAAGGCGTCGTCGCGGCCGCGAAGACGCTGGGCCTCAAGGTGCCGCTGGTGGTCCGCCTCGAGGGGACCAACGTGGAAAAGGGGAAGGAGATCCTCGCCGCGTCGAAGCTCAACATCATCTCCGCGTCCGACATGAAGGACGCGGCACAAAAAGTCGTGGCCGCCGCCGGCCAGGCGAAGTGAGGGGGAGAACATGAGCATCTGGGTCGATAAGAACACGAAGCTTCTCGTGCAGGGAATCACCGGCGCGGTGGGGGCGTTCCACACCAAGCAGATGCTGGAATACGGGACGAAGGTCGTCGGCGGCGTGACCCCGGGGAAGTCGGGCTCCAAGGTGGAAGGGGTCCCCGTCTTCAACACGGTGGCCGACGCCGTCAAGGCGACGGGCGCCAACGCCACGGTCATCTACGTACCCCCGGCCTTCGCCGCGGACGCGATCTGCGAGGCGGTCGACGCGGGGATCGACCTCGCGGTCTGCATCACCGAGGGGATTCCGATCCTCGACATGGTGAAGGTGCGGCGGTACATGGAAGGGAAGAAGACCCGGCTCATCGGCCCCAACTGCCCGGGGATCATCACCCCCGGCGAGTGCAAGATCGGGATCATGCCGGGATACATCCACCGGCCGGGATCGATCGGGATCGTCTCCCGCTCCGGGACGCTCACCTACGAGGCCGTCCACCAGGTAACCCAGCTGGGCCTGGGGCAGACCACCTGCATCGGGATCGGCGGCGACCCGATCAACGGGACGAACTTCATCGACGTGCTCGGCGCGTTCCAGAACGACCCGAAGACCGAGGCGGTCATCATGATCGGCGAGATCGGCGGGACTGCCGAGGAAGAGGCCGCCGCCTTCGTGAAGTCGAAGATGACCAAGCCGGTGGTCGGGTTCGTCGCCGGGCAGACCGCCCCGAAGGGAAAGCGGATGGGGCACGCGGGCGCCATCATCTCGGGCGGGAAGGGCACCGCGGCGGAAAAGATCGAGGCCTTCCGGTCGGCGGGGATCGCGGTTTCCGAGGCCCCCTCGGACCTGGGGATCACCCTGATGAAAAAACTGGGCAAGAAAGTCCATTAAGGAAGGAAGAGGCGAAATGTCAAAGACGCAAGCGGTGGAGAAGATCGAAGCGACCGAGAACCCGAAGGTCAAGATCAGCATCATCCCGCGCTTCTGCAAGGGATGCGAGATCTGCGTCAAGCTGTGCCCCACGCAGGTCCTGGGCATGGAAATGTTCAAGGTGAAGGTGGTCGACATCGACAAGTGCACCGTCTGCATGGCCTGCGAGATCCGGTGCCCCGATTTCGCCATCTTCGTCGATAAAAAATAACGGACGCGACCGAACCGCAAAGGAGAGAAACGGTGGGCAAGCTAAAACTGCTCCAGGGCAACGAGGCGTGCGCGGAGGGGGCGCTCTACGCCGGATGCACCTTCTTCGCCGGATATCCGATCACCCCGTCGACCGAGGTGGCGGAGTTCATGGCAAGGACCCTGCCGAAGATCGGCGGGGCGTTCCTCCAGATGGAGGATGAAATCGCGGCGATGGCGGCGGTGATCGGCGGGTCGCTCGCCGGGAAGAAGACGCTCACGGCGACCTCCGGCCCCGGGTTCTCGCTCAAGCAGGAGAACATCGGGTTCGCCGCGCTGACGGAAGTTCCGTGCGTTATCGTGAACGTGATGCGCGGGGGGCCGTCGACCGGCGTGCCGACCGGGCCCGGCCAGAGCGACATCATGCAGTGCCGGTGGGGGACGCACGGCGACCACCCGGTCATCTGCCTCACCCCGGCCTACGTGCAGGAGATCTTCTCGGAGACGGTCCGCGCGTTCAACCTGGCCGAGAAATACCGGACGCCGGTGATCGTCGCGTTCGACGAGATCGTGGGCCACATGCGGGAGAAGATCGAGATCCCCGACAAGGGCGTGCTCCCGGTGGAAAACCGCCCCAGGCCCGACTGCAAGCCGGACGAGTACCTGCCCTACGACGACCGCAAGGGCGACATCCCGCCCATGGCGAACTTCTTCGAGGGGTACCGGTACCATGTCACGGGACTGAACCACGGCCCGGACGGGTTCCCGGTGAACGCTTCCCCCCGGATCCACACCGACGAGCAGCGGCTCATGCGGAAAGTGGAGGCCAACAAGAAGGACATCATCCGCTACGAGGAGTACAAGATGGGCGACGCCGAGGTGGCCGTGTTCGCGTACGGCGTCTCCGGCCGCTCCGGGAAGACGGCGGTGAACATGGCGCGGGCGGAGGGGATCAAGGCGGGGCTGTTCCGCCCCCTTACCATCTGGCCGTTCCCCGAGGAGAAGGTGGGTTCCTTCACCTCCCGCGTCAAGGCGGTCGTGGTCCCCGAGCTGTCGCTCGGGCAGATCATCTACGAGGTCGACCGGTGCGCGAAGGGGCGCTGCAAGGTGGAGGGGATCTACCGGGTGGACGGGGACCCCATCACCCCCACGCAGATTCTGGCGAAGATAAAGGAGGTCAAGTAGATGTCCTTCGACTACGATCAATATATCCGGGGGGGGAAGCTCCCCCACATCTGGTGCCCGGGATGCACCTACGGGATCGTCTTCAAGTCCCTCCTGCGGGCGGTCGACTCCCTGAAAATCCCCAAGGACGACGTCGCGCTGGTCTCCGGGATCGGCTGCGCCTCCCGCCTGCCGGGCTACGTCGACTTCAACACGCTGCACACGACCCACGGCCGCGCCCTCCCGTTCGCCACGGGGCTGAAAATGGCCCGGCCCGACAAGAAGGTCCTGGTGGTCAGCGGCGACGGCGACGCCACCGCCATCGGGGGGAACCACTTCATCCACGCCTGCCGGCGCAACATCGACATCACCGTGATGGTGTTCAACAACTTCATCTACGGGATGACGGGCGGCCAGTATTCCCCCACGACGCCTTCGGGCCACATGGCCACGACGATGCCGTACGGGAACATCGACCCGTCGTTCAACATCCCCGAGCTGGCCAGGGGCGCGGGGGCGTCCTGGATCGGGCGCGGGACCGCTTACCACGCGGCGGCGCTCGACAAGCTGATCATCGAGGCGATGCAGCACAAGGGGCTCTCGGTCCTCGAGATCATCAACGCGTGCCCCACGACGCACGGCCGGCGGAACAAGTTCAAGAGCCCCACCGACCAGCTGCTGTGGATGAAGGACAACGCGCTTCCCATCACCGCGTTCGACAAGCTCCCGGCGGAAAAGACGGCAGGAAAGTTTCCCACCGGCGTGCTGTTCAAGAAGGACGCCCCGGAGTACTGCGCGACCTACTACGGGCTGGTGGAACGGCTGAAAGCACCGAAAGAGGGGAGGGCTTAGGGACATGGGCGACAACCGGTACGAGATCCGCTTTTCCGGGTCCGGGGGGCAGGGCCTGATCCTGGCGGGGGTCATCTTCGCGGAGGCGGCGACGATCTTCGACAAGAAGAACGCCGTGCAGAGCCAGTCCTACGGCCCGGAGGCGCGCGGCGGCGCCTCCAAGTCGGAGGTGATCATCTCCGACGAGACGATCGACTTTCCCAAGGCCACCTCCATCGACCTCCAGCTGTCCCTCACCCAGGAGGCGTGCAACAAATATTACAAGGACCTGAAGGACTCCGGGACCCTCCTCGTGGACGAAGATTTCGTCAAGGAGATTCCCCCCGGAAAGTTCAAGGTCGTCAAGCTCCCGATCATCCGCACCGCGTCGGAGGAGATCGGCAAGGCGTTCGTCGCCAACATCGTCGCCATCGGGGCGATCGCGGCCATCACGGGACAGGTGAGCTACGAGGCGGTGGAAAAGGCCGTCCTCTCCCGCGTTCCCAAGGGGACGGAGGACCTCAACAAGAGGGCGCTTACGGCGGGGTACGAGCTGGTCAAGGCGAAAACCCACTGACATGGCGCTCGCGAAGGGTGGGAGACAGCGCACCCTTTCCATCGTCAAGCCGGACGGCGTGAAGAAAGGGGTCATCGGCGAGGTGATCCGCCGGTTCGAGAAGGAAGGGATCCGGATCGCGGCGATGAAGATGCTCCACCTGACGAGGCGTCAGGCGGAAGGGTTCTACGACGTTCACCGGCAGCGTCCGTTCTTCGCGTCGCTGACGGAGTTCATGTCCTCCGGCCCGGTCGTGGTCATGGTGCTGGAAGGGGACGACGTGATCGCAAGGAACCGGAAGATCATGGGCGCCACCGATCCGAAGAAGGCCGACAAGGGGACCCTCCGGGCGGAATTCGCCGGCAGCATCGAGCAGAATATCGTCCACGGCTCCGATGCCCCGGAAACTGCGGCTACGGAAATACGCTATTTTTTCAGTGATATGGAGATAATATCCTAAGCTGATTCTTTATGGCTTTTTCCGGAACCCCCGGGCCGGCTTTCACGTTGCGGCCCGGGGGTTTTGTTTTCCGGATTCCGGCAAACGAAATCGCCAGTTGATATGATGAAACCTATGCCCGGAAAACGAACGGATCTCAAGGGAATGCCGCTGGGGGAGCTCGAGGCGTTTCTGTCCCGCTGGGGGAAGGAGCGGTACCGGGCGCGGCAGATTTCCCGGTGGATCTACCGGCGGCTCGCGGAGGATTTTTCCGCGATGACCGACCTGTCGAAGGGTTTCCGCGAGGAGCTGCTCGGGGAATGCCGGGTCTCCTCCCCGCCGGTCGAAAAAACGGACGTGTCCGGGGACGGGACGGAGAAATACCTCTTCCGCCTGGAGGACGGCGAGGCGGTGGAGAGCGTCCTCATCCCCGAGGAGGACCGCAGGACGCTGTGCGTCTCCTCCCAGGCCGGATGCGCGCTCCGATGCGGATTTTGCGCGACGGGCGCGGCGGGTTTCCGCCGGAACATGACCTCGGCCGAGATCGTCCACCAGGTCTGCTTCGCGGCGAAGCGGCTGGCGGAGCGGGGGGAGCGGCTGACCAACGTCGTCTTCATGGGAATGGGGGAGCCGCTGGAGAACCCGGACGAGGTCGCCCGCACGATCGGGATCCTGCTGTCCCCGTTCGGCTTCGGCCTGTCGGGGAAACGGATTACGGTATCGACCGCGGGCGTGATCCCCGGGATGCTGGCGCTTGCGAAAGCGTTCCCCGTGAGCTTTGCCGTATCGATCAACGCCCCGCGGGACGACCTGCGGTCGAAGGTGATGCCGATCAACCGGAAATACCCGCTGAAGGACCTCGTCGCCGCGATGAAACGGATCCCCCTGCAGAGCGGCCGCAAGGTGACCGC
>JBLNFH010000278.1:0-5855 GCA_050263475.1 Deltaproteobacteria bacterium | reverse complement strand
GGGGGCCGAGATCCACCTGATCGACACTCCGGGGCACGTCGACTTCACGATCGAGGTGGAGCGGTCGCTCCGCGTGCTGGACGGCGCCGTCGTGATCTTCGAGGGGGTGGCCGGCGTGGAGGCGCAGTCCGAGGTGGTCTGGAGGCAGGCGGACCGGCACCGCATCCCCCGCCTGGCGTTCATCAACAAGCTCGACCGCCCGGGAGCGGACTTCGACCGGGTGATCGCGGAGATGAAGAAGAAGCTGGGCGCGCGGGGCGTGCCGGTGACGGCCCCGCTGGCCGACGACGGCGCATTCCGCGCGGTTGCGGACCTTCTCACGATGGAACGGCTGGAGTTTTCGGAGAACGACAAGGGGGCGGAGGTGCGGCGCTTGCCTCTTGCCGCCGGCGATGCGAGGCTGATCGCCCCGTACCGGGAGGCCCTCCTGGAGGCCGCCGCGGACGCGGACGACGCGGTCGCCGAGAAATACCTGGCGGGGGAGGAGATCTCCCTGCCGCTGCTTCGGGGGGCGATCCGGAAGGGGACGATCGCCGCCCGCTTTTTCCCCGTGTTCGCGGGCGCCGCGCTTCGCAACAAGGGGATCCAGCCGGTGATGGACGGGATCGTCCACTTCCTGCCGTCCCCCGTGGAAGTGCCTCCCATGAAGGGAGACGATCCCCGCACGGGCGTCCCGGCGAAGCGGGAGACCAGCCCGTCGGCCCCCTTTTCCGCCCTGGTGTTCAAGGTGCTGATCGAGGAGGGCCGCCGCACGGTCTACCTGCGGGTCTATTCCGGGAAGGTCGCGGAGGGGGATGCCGTGTACAATGCGACGACCGGGACGCAGGAGAAGATCACGCGCCTGTTCCGCATCCACGCGGCGAAAAAGGAGCGGATCGCGGACGCGCGCGCCGGGGACATCGTCGGCGCAGCGGGAATGAAGTCCGCGCGAACGGGCGACACGCTCTCCGACCCGGAGGCACCCATCATCTATGAATCGATCGAGATCCGGAAACCGGTGGTGTCGCTCGTCGTGGAGCCGAGGACGCTCCGCGACATGGACCGGCTGCGCGAAACGATCCGGCAGATGGCGGACGAGGACCCGACCCTCGCCCTCCGGGAGGACGCCGACACCGGCCAGATCATCCTGTCGGGGATGGGGGAACTCCACCTGGAAGTGGTGGTGGAGCGCCTGGAAAGGGATTTCGGGCTCTCCGTCCGCACGGGGAGGCCCCAGGTCGTCTACCGGGAAACGGTGGCCGAGGCGGGCGAGGCGGAGATGGTCTTCGAGCGGGAGATCGCGGAACGGCAGGTCAGCGTCAAGATCGCCCTCTCCGTCCGCCCGGGTCCCCGCGGCTCCGGCGTGAAGGTCTCCGGACGGCTGCGGATGCTCTCCCTCCCCGGGGACGTGGCCGACGCCGTGGAGCAGGGGATCCGCGAGGGGACGTTCACCGGGAGGCTCGGGTACCCCGTGGACGACGTGGCGGTGGAAGTATCCCGCGTGGAGTTCCTCTCCGGGACCTCGTCCCCCCTGGCGGCCAAGGTGGCCGCGGTGCGGGCCTTCCTTGCCGCCTGCGAGAAGGGGAAGGCTTACCTGCTGGAGCCGATCATGGAGGTGGAGATCCACGTGCCGGACGAGTTCCTCGGGGGGGTCATCGGCGACATCAACGCGCGCAGGGGACGCGTAACCCTGGTGGACCGGAGGCAGGAGGCGAGCCTGCTCACCGCCCAGGTGCCGCTCAAGGAGATGTTCGGCTACGTGACGGCGCTGCGCTCCCTGTCGCAGGGAAGGGGGACCTACCGGATGAAATTCTCGCACTACGATCGTGCATGAGACCAGCGGCCGCGGAGGCGTCGGGGGGGTCATGAAGATCTTCGACGAGGAGTTCTACAAGGAGCGCGTGAACGTGTTCCCCTTCATCAAGCTGATGGGGCTGAAGCTCTTGTCCTCGGGGGGCGGAAAGAGCGTGATGGAGTGCAGGGTCCGCCCGATCCTCAAGAATTCGGGGGGGACGCTGCACGGCGGTGTGATGGGGGCGCTGGTCGACACGTCGGTGGCCACCGCGCTGCGGAGCGTGATGCCGCTGTCTTCCCGGATGACCACCGTGGAGTACAAGGTGAACTTCCTGAAGCCGGTATCGGGGGGAACGATCACCGCGCACGCGAGCATCCTTCGGCTCGGCAGGACGATCGCCGTGGGAGCCACGGAGGTCAAGGACGAAGCCGGGGACGTCGTCGCCTTCGGATCGGCGACCTACTATATCCTGAACGTGCGGCCCCACGCGGAGGGCCCTGCTATAATGGATAGGAATACAGCGCGGAGGGGAAAGCGGCAATGACCAGGGAGGGACCGATCCGGCCGGAGATGATCGTGGGGGAGATTCTCAAGGAGTACCCGGCGGTCCGGGGAAAGGTCCGGGAACTCTTCGGCGCGGAATGCCTCCAGTGCCGGTCGAACCAGAGGGAGACGGTCATCTACACCTCCTGGCACAGGGGGCTGGACCCGGCGCAGGTCTGCCGCGAGCTGAACGAGATCCTCAAATCCAAATAGTCCGGGTTCAATCCGGTCTACCTTTTTCGGGGGACATTCCTGGAACTGGTGTTATCGAGTATTACGTTGAGGAGTGTCCCCCGCGTTGCAAGAAATACCGTTCCCCTTCGCGCCCCGCCTCCCCGCGGGCGAGCATTCCTTCCAGGTGCTTGGACAGGAGCGACCACTCGCCGTAGTCGAACCAGGGGCCGGGGTGCCCCCCTCCGTAGACGATCCTGCGGTCGATGATCTCCCGCTTGGAGCGCGGCTCCCGCAGAAAGGCGCGCAGGGTCTCTTCCCGGCGGTCGATGACGGAGAGATACGCGGCCATCTTCGGGGCGATGGCTCCCCGGTGGACGGGGGTCATGTGCGAAACGACGTGGACCCCGGCGCCGATCTCCGCCAGGCGAATGGCCGACCGCCGGAACGCATCGATGCTACCGGGCCGGTCCCCGTACCAGGGCCCGAACCCGGACAGGTCGTAGTCGGCGAGGAACAGCACCCCTTCCGACGGGAACAGGGGGCACAGGTGACCCGGGGTATGCCCGGGAGCGATCACGGCGATCGCCTCCGTCCCCCCGAACCGCAGGCGCTCTCCGTCGACGATGCGCCGCGCGATCCTGCGGGGACGATAGGAAAACTTTTCCGACAGCAGCTTCCGGAAGAAGGCTTCCCACTCCGTGCCCGCCGCCCCGTACCGGTCCAGCAGGACGTCGAAGGACTCCAGCGCGGCGGCGTCCTCCTCCGAGGCCCACACCTCCACGTCCGGGAGCCGGTGAAGGAACGAGTAGTGGTCCTCGTGGTAGTGGGTCATCACGACGATCCGCAATTCCCCATCCTTCTTCAGGCGCAGGATCTCCTCGAGGTCGGACCCGCAGTCGAAGAGCACCCCGCCGCCGTCGCGCAGGTAGAGCGAGTGGGCGTACGGGTACCGGCCGCCCTTGCCGCCCTCGACCACCCATATCCGATCGGTAATCCGCTGGATCATCCGCCGCCCCCTGGTGTCAATTTCAATCCATGCGATCGGCTGTGCTGCTGGCATCCTTGCCGGGTGCGCCTCGCACGGAAGGCGCAGCCGATGGGGGGTCCGTGCTCGCGACGCCGCATGCGGAATCGGGTTATCATGGGTAGATATTCTATGCGGAGACGGGGGGCGCCGCATATGCGGAAAATCCTGCTGCTGCCGTTCTGCCTGTCGCGACCGGCCCAGGAATCGATCGAGCGGATGGCGTCGGAGAACGGGTATGCGGTCGTCGTCGCGCATTCGACCGCGAAGGCGCTCTCCGAGGTGCGGCGGCACGTCGTGCCCGGCAGCGGGGAGCCGGTCCGGATCGTGGGCGTGGTCTGCGACGGGAGGGCCAGGAAGGTCTGGGCGGGGCTTCTGCTCCTCAAGGCGCGCCAGTGGGGGAAAAAGGCGATCGGCCTCAAGGCGCGCAGGATCGAGCTCGCACGCGTGGGGATCGTCGGGGGGACCAAGTCGATCTTCGGGCGGAGGAGCTGCCGCGTGGGGTTCAACCGTGCCGACGAGGAGGGCCTGCGCCGCGCACTGGCCGGCGACGGCACCTACATGCGCATCTAGGCGGTCCCTTCCCCGCCGGAAACTTCCGGCGGGTGGAGGACGTCCCGCTTTTTGCGGATCGATCGCGCGGTCCGGCTGCCCAGCAGCAGCGCGCACAGGAAGAAGACCGCGGCGATGGCAACGCCCCCGGCTGCCAGCCGCAGGATCGCCCCGGGGAGCGTTTCCCAGGAAACCCATCGCGAGGAAATGCCCAGGGCATACGTTCCGGCGGCGGCTGCGGCCACCCCGGCCGCTGCCATCCTCGCGTACTCGAGAATCTGCCCGAGCCCCTTTTTCCCCACCGTCTTCCACATGAGGATGCCGTAGAGCGCCACGGTGTGAAGAAAGATGCCGAAGCTGCTCGCCAGCGCGAGCCCGAAGACGCCCAGCTTCTGCCGGAGGAGGTAGTAGACGGGAAGGCTCACCAGCCATGCGGCGGTCCCGACCAGCGTGGGGGTCCAGGTGTCCTTGAGCGCGAAGAACCCCCGGGAGACGATCGCCTGGCCGCACCAGAACGGGATCCCGATGGCGAAGGCGGAGAGGGCGGAGGCGGTCGACATCGTGTCATAGATGGTGAACGCGCCGCGCTGGAAGACGGCGAGCACGACTTCGCGGGAGAGGATGCCGATGACGGCCGCTGCCGCGCAGGAGACGAAAAAGACCCAGCGCAGCGCCGCCGACAGCGTGTCCCACATCCCCTCCCGCTCCCCGCGCGCCGCCTGCGCCGCGAGAAACGGGTAGGATGCCACGCCCGAAGCCTGGCCGAAGATGCCGATGGGCACCTGCATCAGCCGGCGGGCGTTGTTGAGCCAGGTGATCGCACCCGCCAGCAGGAACGACCCGAAGATCCTCGTCATCCACTCGTCGACGGCCACGAGGGAGAACCCGAGCATGATCGGGATCGAGAGCCGCACGAATTCCCGGAAGCCGGGATCGGCGAAGTCCAGCCGGGGGAAGAATTCGAGCCCCGACCGGCGCGCCCCGTAGACCTGGATGACGAAGTTCCCCAGGAACGAGCCGGCCAGCACCCCCCACGCGAATCCGGCCATCCCCACGTACGGCCCGAGGACCAGGCCTCCCGCGATGATCCCGATGTTGTAGACCAGCGGGGCGGCGGCGGGAAGGAGGAACTGGCTCCGGGAATACTGGATGGCCATCAGCAGCCCTCCCAGGTAGAAGAAGATCTGCGCGGGGAGGACGATTCTCGTCAGCCGGGCGGCGATGGCGATCTGGTCCGGCGGGAACCCGGGCGCGATCAGGGGAATCAAACGCTCTGCGAGGAATTCCCCGAGGATCACGAAAAACAGCATCGCGATGCCCATGATGGTGGCGATCGAGGAGAAGGAATGGAACCCCTCTTTCTCCCTTCCCTCCGCCAGGTACCGCGAAAAGATCGGGATGAACGTGATCGACAGGGACCCTCCCGCCAGGAGGTAGTTGAGGAAATCGGGGATCGTGAACGCGGCGAAATAGGCGTCGGTTTCCGGGGTCGCCCCGTGCTGGTAGGCGATGACCGCGTCCCGCGCGTACCCGAGGATGCGGCTCAGAAAAACGGAGGCCATCATGAGGGCCGCGGCGCGGCCCATCTGTTTCCGGGCGGAAGGGGACATCGTTGAGACTATAATCGAAGCCGGTGGGCGCTCCAAAGGAAAAATACCCGGTTTGACGCGGATCAAGCAGGAGATAGCCCCGACGCTGTAGAGTGGGAGCCACGGAAGACCAAACGTCCAAGGAGAATCGGAATGGGACTTTTCGGGAAAAAGGAAGCGTCGAAGACCGTCACGGCGG
>JBLNFH010000277.1:0-3179 GCA_050263475.1 Deltaproteobacteria bacterium | reverse complement strand
CCCGGGCTTCGTGAACTTCGGCGGCCTGGATCCGGCTGCCGACCCGACGCAGGCCAACACCATCGCGCTCCCCTTCGTGGACGACAGGAACGCGAAGAACAGCGGGCAGTTCGGCGTTGCCCTGCATTACAAGCCGGAAAACATCCGGCTGGACCTGGGATTCTACTTCATCAACTACCACGACAAGATGCCGGTCCTCAACCTCCTGGCGGACAGCACGCTCCAGTGGCAATACCTGGAAAACCGGAAAATGTACGGGGTGAGCGCGAACTTCCCGGTGGGGAACTGGGCGGTGGGCATCGAGACATCCTACCGTCCGAAGGAAGCGGTCGCCCTGTCGGCATGCTTCAACGCCGGGGGACCGCTGGACGCGATCAGCAATAGCGCCGTCGGGATCGATTGTCCCATGTTTATCGATCAGAAGAAGTACCAGATGCACCTGACGGGCATCCTGAGCATGACGCCCGGCGATCACGGATGGTTTCTCGACCTGCTGGGAGCGCAGACGGCGACGTTCATCGGCGAAGCCGTGTGGATCCATTTCCCGGGTGTCAGCCCCGACAAGCGGTTCAGCCGGACGATCGGAGGTGTTGCGGTGGATCAGGTCCCCGCGGCCGGCTACGGGTTCTGGAAGGGCCCTCCCATCCTCCTGGACGTCGGAGCAGGGACGCTGCCCTATGACACCGTCGGCGGCGTGGGGGACGGAGATTCCTACGGCTTCACGGCGGATTTCAACTGGGCCTACGACAACAAGATCATCAAGGGGTGGCAGGTCATCCCCGGACTCACGTACTTCCAGGCGTTGGGGGGGATGACGCCGACGCTTACCGCGAACTACTTCTCGGGAGCGAAGTCGGTGAACTTCTACGTTCTGTTCAACCAGAATCCCCCGTCCAGATGGCAGGCGGGGCTCAATTACACGAACTACTTTGGAAACAACCAACTGCTGGCCGACAGGGATTTCATCGGCGGGTTCATCACCCGCAACTTCTGACGGCGGAACGGGCCGGCGCCTCCGGAAAGGCGCCGGCCCGGGAAGCCGTGATCCCGTCAAGCCGATCCATACCAAACAGGCTGGAGAGTGGGCATCGTGTTGAACCGGATCGTAGCGAAAGCGGAAGCGTTCTTCTTCGGGTATCGCTGGCATACCCTGGGAGCCATCGGGGCCTTCACCGCCGTCATGGCGGTATTTGCCTTCCAGCTGCACATGTCCGCCGGGTTCGAGAAGCAGATGCCGGTCGGGCACGAGTATATCCAGACGTTCGAGAAGTACCGCGGGGACCTGTTCGGCGCCAACCGCCTGAACTTCGTCGTCAAGGCGCGGAAAGGCACGATCTGGAACCAGGAGGCGCTCACGCGCCTCTACGACGTGACGCAGGCCGTCCAATACCTGCCGAATGTCGACCGGGTGGGGGTCCAATCCCTGTGGACGCCGAACTCCTACGTCAACGAGATCACGGAGGAGGGGTTCCGGGCGGACCAGATCATCGACGGGACGATCACCCCGGAGGCGCTGACCCCGGAGATCGTCTCCCGCATCCAGCGGCTCACGAGGGAAGGAGGTTTCGTCGGGACGCTCGTGTCGCACGACCAGACCAGCGCCATGATCACGGCGGAGCTGGACGAGATCGACCGCGAAGGGAGGAAGCTGGATTACGTCGCGTACAACCGGGTGCTGGAAGAGACGATCCGGAAGAAGTACGAGGACGGCAAGTACCAGATCCAGATCATCGGGTTCGCAAAGCAGATCGGGGATATCGCCGACGGCGCCTCGGGCGTCCTGGAGTTCTGCGGCATCGCCCTCCTCCTGACCGCGCTCGCGGTGTACTGGTACTGCCGCTCCATCCGGTTCACGGTGCTGCCCATCGTCTGCTCCCTGACGTCGCTGGTGTGGCAGTTCGGCACCCTGCGCCTGCTCGGGTTCGGCCTGGACCCGCTCGCCGTGCTGGTGCCCTTCCTGGTGTTCGCCATCGGGGTGTCCCACGGGATCCAGCAGATCAATTTCATCGTCCGCGGTCTCGCCCACGGGAAGACCACGGAGCAGGCGGCGCGGGAAAGCTTCACGGGCCTCCTCATCCCCGGCACGCTTGCGCTGATCACCGCCATTGTTTCCTTCATTACTCTGGTATTGATCCCGATCCCGATGGTGCGCGAGCTGGCCATCACGGCCTCCATCGGGGTCGGATACAAGATCATCACGAACCTGGTCCTGCTCCCGGTGGCGGCTTCCCTGTTCACGTTCACGAAGGAGTACGCGGAAAAGGCGATGCTGAAGCGGGAGGAGCGCTCCCGGTGGCTTCATGCGCTGGCCCGGGTGGCCGAGCCGAGAAACGCGATCATCGTCGTGTCGATCGCGGCGGCGATCTTCGGCATGTCCGTGTGGCAGAGCCGCGGCAGGGTGATCGGGACCCTGCAGCCGGGAGCCCCGGAGCTGCGGCCGGAAGCCCGCTTCAACCGGGACGCGGTCGCCATCTCGGAAGGGTACGACATGGGGCTCGACTGGCTCACGGTGGTCTTCGAGGCGCCCCCGGCATCGGACCGCAACGTCGCGATCGGCGGTTTCGTGGACGACTTCGCCTGGAGGATGGCGAATGTCCGGGGCGTGATGTCGGTCGACTCCTACGCCAACCAGCTGCGTCTCTACAACGAGGGCTATAACGAAGGCAACCCGAAGATGTCGGTGGTCCCGATCGATCCCATGAATTACGCGGGCCTCAACGCGGAGATTGCGCGCCTGCGCGGGTACATGAACAAGGACGCCAGCATGACGGCGGCGCACATCTACCTCACCGACCACAAGGCGCAGACGATCAACGGCGTGATCCGGGCGGCCAAGGAGTTCCGGGACACGCACCACCTCGAAAACGTCAAGGTGCGGCTGGCCGCCGGGAACGCGGGGGTGCAGGCGGCCATCAACGACGAGGTCGAGAAGAGCGAGCTCCCCATGATGATCAACGTGTACGCCGCCATCCTCATCCTCGTTTTCCTCGCCTACCGGGACCTGCGTGCCATGCTGGCCTGCTGCATGCCGCTGGCCGTCGGGACCTTCATCGGGTACTGGTTCATGAAGGAGCTCCAGATCGGCCTCACGGTGGCGACGCTGCCGGTCATGGTCCTGGCGGTGGGGATCGGGGTCGACTACGCCTTCTACATCTACAACCGTCTCCAGCTTCACCTGG
>JBLNFH010000276.1:0-5383 GCA_050263475.1 Deltaproteobacteria bacterium | reverse complement strand
GGAATAGAGATGGTAGGCCACGGCGAACCGGTCCTTGTAATCGACCCCGGAGAGGCACATGAGCGAGTCGAACTTCATCGACGGGTCGTCGCGAAGGAAGCGGGCGATTTCGGGAAGCGTTTCGGGGGAAACCACCACGAACGCCGGGCGGAACCCTTCCGACTGCAGCTCCGCCGCCGCCTCGCCGAACTTTCCCTTCAACGTCTCAAAGATGGCCTGGGGTTCCAATGGCTTCCTTTATGCCTTGCCGGCCGCGAAGTTCTTCTTCTTCTCGATGATCTTCTGCAGCTGCAGGATCCCGTCGATCAGCGCCTCGGGACGGGGGGGGCAGCCGGGGATGTACACGTCGACGGGAACCAGCAGGTCCACGCCCTTGACCACGCAGTAGGAATCCTTGTAGAACGGCCCGCCCGTATTGGCGCAGGACCCCATCGAAATCACGTACTTGGGCTCGGGCATCTGCTCGTACAGCCTCTTGAGCCGCTCGGCCATCTTGTGGGTGATCGTGCCGGCGACGATCATCAGGTCCGACTGCCTCGGCGACGCACGGAAGACGGCGCCGAACCGGTCGAGGTCGTACCGGGAGGCGCCGGTCTGCATCAGCTCGATGCCGCAGCAGGCCGTGGCGAACAGCAGGTACCACAGGGAGGACTTGCGCGCCCAGTTGACGAACATGTCGGCGTTTCCGACCATGACATGCGCCTCGGGGCCGAGGGGAACGCCGGAGGCCGGGGGCGCCGCGGCCGCGCCTTGCGCCGGATCGTGGCTCATTTCCCCCCCTTCCCGGCGGGGACGTCCTGCATCGCGCGGACCCAGTCGAGGTCGCCCTCTTTCCATACGTAGGCCAGCCCCGCCATCAGAATCACGATGAAGATGAGCGCCTCGACGAACGCCAGGAGCCCCAGCCGCTGGAAGATGACGGCCCACGGGTACAGCAGCGCCACTTCCACGTCGAACACGATGAAGATGAGGGCGATCACGTAGAACCGGATGTTGAACTGCACCCAGGAGGAGCCGAACGGCACCTCCCCGCACTCGTACGTGGAAAGCTTGACCGCCGTCTGGTCCCGCGGCTGCAGCATGCGCGAAACCCCCAGCATGAGGGCCACCGTGACCGCACCCAGGAGGATAAACACAAGGACTGTTGCGAACTCTGTCAGCATATCGGTCTGTTCCGCGATTTATTTTCTGTTTCGGGGGAGCCTTCTGTATACAATCGACACTATACGATACTCGGGAATCTCCCCAAGTCAACCAAAAAAATGCCGCTCGCTGCCGGGAGCCGACTCTCCAGGGAAAACCGGGGGCGGATCGCTTTCATTTATAATATCACCCATGGAATCCTCCCCGCGATACGGGACGCCGGAATTGCTGGCACCCGCCGGCAGCCTTGCGGCGGTGCCGGCCGCCCTTTCGGCCGGGGCGGACGCCGTCTACGTGGGCGCCCGGGGATGGAGCCGCGGGGGGCCGCGGAGGGGTCTCACCCCGGAGGAGATTTCGGCGGCCGCCCGGGAGTGTCTCCGCCGCGGCGCCCGGCTGCAGGTCGCGCTCAACACCGTCCCCGGGTCGGGAGAACTTCCCGGCTTCCTCTCGGTCCTCGGCCGCTGCCGCGAGGACGGGATCGCCGCCGTGATCCTGTCCGACCCCGGGGTGATCCGGCTGGCCGCGCGGGAGTTCCCGGACCTGCCCATCTGCGCGTCGGTCGGGGTGTCCGCCCTGAATCCCTCCGAGGCGATCTTCTACCGCGAGCTGGGGGCGCGCGCCCTCGTGCTGCCGACGGCGGTGTCCCGCGAGGACGTCCCCGCGATCAAGGCGGCCTGCGGCCTGAAGGTGGAGGTGTTCCTTCGCTGCCGGGCCGAGTTCATCGTCCAGGGGAAGTGCGGGCTGTCCGGCTACGCCCGGGAAGCCGGGGGGATCGAGGGGCGCCCGGGGATCTCGCCGGCCGGTCCGCCCTCCTCCGCCAAGCGGGGCGGGCAGTGCTTCCTCGTCTGCTCGGCGCTGCCCGTCGACCGCAGGCCCTACACGATCGAGGAGGAGATCGCCGACTGGATCGCGGCCGGGGTGGACGCGTTCAAGATCGAGGGGCGGGACCTCCCGCCGGGCAAGCTCTTCGCGCTGGTTGCGCGCCTCCGGGGAAAGCTCGATATGGCAATCGCGGCTAGCCGGTGAGCGCTTTCCGCAGTTCCCTCGGGATCGGGACCGGGTTCCAGGACGCGTCGATCGACCGGCAGGAGATCTTCCCCTCCGCGGCCAGCACGTCCTTCCCCTCCACCAGGCGGAACAGCGAGAACCCGAAGGTGGCCCCCTTCTCCTCCACCCGCACGAGCCGGGTGCGCAGGGTGAGCGGGTCGTCGAACCGGACGGGCGACCGGTAGCGGCACTGCGACGCGACGATCGGGAACCCGAAGTTTTTCTGTCGGTTCCGGTAGACGGCATCCGGGGCGAGCCCCCGTGCCCGCAGGAATTCGTCCAGGCCCCGTTTGAAATAATCCAGGATGGCGGCGAAGTACGCCACGCCGTACGGGTCGGTTTCCCCGAAACGGACGCGGATCTCGATGGTGTGGAAGGGGGATGGAGGCATCGGTTCCTCCGCGGGTTCAGCATTACCTTTCCCGGCCCCGAAAGTCAACCCGGACATAGGCGCGGATGCCGAAAAACGGTAAAGTAGTAGCATGTCGCTCCCCGAGGAAAAGAAGGCGGAGGCCGATCCCGGCCATTTCATCCGCCGGCGCTCGGATCGGGCCGTCCTCGGCAGCCTCGTGACGCTGTCCGTCCTGGGGCTGCTCACGCTGTGCTACATCGCCTCCTCGGTCGTCATCACCGTCCTGTCCTCGATCCTGATCGCCTTCGCGCTGGATCCCCTCGCGAATTTTCTCCACCGGAAGGCGCGCCTGGGACGCAACGTCTCCAGCGTGATCGTCGTCTTCCTTGCGATGGCGGTGCTGTACGCCCTGGTCTATCTCGCCTACGACAGCGCGCAGCAGCTCTTCACCGACCTGCCGGTCCTCATCGAGCAGGTCCGCAGCGCCCCGCTCGTCCAGAGCGTCACCAGCCACGTCTACCGGCTGACGGAGACCCTGCAGGAGACGGGACGCACGATCGCGCCGACCGCGCCGGCGTCCCCGCTGCCCGCGAAGGAAACCGCGATCATCGTGCGCGACTCGGCTTCCTGGGCCGCAGCGATTTTCCGCGGCCTGGGCTCGGTCACGACGCTCCTGTTCTCCTTGAGCTTCATCCCGTTCCTGGTCTACTTCCTCCTCGCGGAGAAGGAGAACCTGATCCACCGGACCCGGCTCCTCTTCCCCGGGGAACACCAGGAAACCATGATGGCCACGATCCGGGGCATCGAGTGGATGATGCAGCGGTTCATCACCGGAAACGCCATCGTGGCGGTGATCTTGAGCGCCGCCACCGCCCTCGTGTTTTTCCTGGTGGAGCTCCCCTACTGGCTCGTGCTGGGCATCGTCAGCGGGGTCATCAGCACCATTCCGTACCTGGGGCTGGTCCTTGCGATCCTGCCCCCGCTGGTCGTGGGGCTCGTCTCCTTCCATTCCGGCGTCCCCATCATCGTCATCCTGGCGTGCGTGACCTTCCTCCACGTCGTGGCGGCAAACTTTCTCCTGCCCAAGCTCGTCGGGGGAGGGGTCCACCTGAACCCCGTCGCCTCCACGATGAGCATCATGTTCTTCGGGTGGCTGTGGGGGGGGATGGGCCTCATCCTGGGAATCCCCATCGTCGCGGTGGTGAAGAGCGTTCTGGAACACATGCAGCCGACCCGCAAGTTCGGCCTGTGGCTGGGCGATTGACGCTACGGCGTCCGCGGCGCGCAGACCGTTTCCAGGATCGCCGCCCAGCAGCTGGCGACCCGCTCCGGCCGATAGCCGCCGCCGCCGAACAGGAGCAGTTTCCCCCCGCAGAGGTCGTGCGCGAGCCCGTGGACCGCAGCCGCCACTTCCCGGAAGGTGCCCACCGATAGCGACATCCCCACCAGCGGGTCCCCTTTTTCGCCGTCCACCCCGCATTGCATCAAGATGATTTCCGGCCGGTAGCCCCGGATGGCATCCGGCACCCGGTCGTTGAAGACGGCCCGGTACGCGGCGGGACCGGTGTTTTCCGGAAGGGGGATGTTGAGGCAGTATCCCCTCCCTTCCCCCTCGCCGGTCTCCTCCGCGCTTCCCGTACCCGGGTAGAATCCGGCGCCGAAGCGGTGCAGGGAGATCTTCAGCACCGGCTCCCGGTAGAGCAGCTCCTGGGTGCCGTCGCAATGATGGCCGTCGATGTCGAGGATGGCGATGCGGGAGAGGCGAAACTCGCGCTGGAGGATGCGGACCGCGACCACGATGTCGTTGAAGACGCAGAATCCCCCCGCGGCGTCCGCCTTGGCGTGGTGCAGCCCCCCTCCGGGGTTGAAGGCGTGCTCGAACTCCCCGCCCGCCACGAGCCGCGCCCCGCACACCGAGGCGCCCACGGAGGCGCAGGCCCGCTCATAGACGCCGGGGTATGCCGGCGTGTCGCCCGCGTCGAGAAACCCGGCGCCCGTCCGGCTCGCCGCGCGTACGAAATCGACATACCGTGCGGTGTGCGCCAGGAGGAGGGTCTCCCGGCCGGCCGGCTCGGGCACGACCTCCGCAACCGGAAGTTTCCGCTCGCTCACCCGGTCCCGGGTCAGCCGGTACCGCTGCCACACCGAGGGAAAAGGAGACAGTCCCCGGTCCTCGAACGCCGGGTGGTAGACAAGGGCGGTGCGGCCAGGCATCGAATTCCGCCTCCCCCGCGGGCTTCCGTGCTTTCCTTCCGGCAGTTTACCACCGGTGCGTCCACGGGGAGACGTGCGGGCCGAAATGCGGGTTGCATATGCGTGAATTTAAATTTATGATGCGGGCAAAATCTCACAGGGGGTATCACTCATGAGGAAACTGGCAGCCTGGATCGCGGTCGTAGTGGCAGTGGCCTTCTTCGCCGGCACGGGGATGGCGGCCCCCCCCGACAAGATGGTTCTCAAGGGCGAGACGAAAACCAAGGGCCCGGTCGCCTACAACCACAAGGCGCACGCGGAGAAAGTCAAGGACTGCAAGACGTGCCACCACAAGGATGCCGCCGGCAAGGAGCAGGGATGCGGCAAGTGCCACGGCTCCAAGGCGGAAGGCAAGAAGGTGTCCATGAAGGAGGCCTTCCACACGCAGTGCAAGGACTGCCACAAGAAGGAAGGCAAGGGGCCCCAGAAGTGCGACGAGTGCCACGCGAAGAAGTAGGCGCGGCCCTCACCCGAACGTCCCGCTGAAAACAAAAGGCCCGGCGGCCTTCCGGCCGCCGGGCCTTTTTGCGTCTGGGGGAGAGATTCCCGCGTCCCCGACCTCACAGCCGGGAGCCCGCTGCGCCGCCT
>JBLNFH010000275.1:0-4312 GCA_050263475.1 Deltaproteobacteria bacterium | reverse complement strand
GGGCGACGTTTCCCTATCCCCTTTACTCCAAATGGTTTTATGAGTATTCCAATTCCCATCCCGGCTTGAAGTTCAACTACCAGTCGATCGGCTCCGGCGGGGGCGTCAAGCAGATCACCGCGGGAACCGTCGATTTCGGAGCCAGCGACGCGCCGATGACCGAGGATGAGATGGCCAAGCTTCCCGGGCCGATCCTCCACATCCCCACGGCGATCGGCGCGGTGGCGGTCGTCTACAACCTGCAGGGGATCGGAAGCGGCCTGAAATTGACCCCCGACGTCCTGGTGGACATCTACATCGGGAGGATCACCCGCTGGAACGACCCGAGGATCGCCTCCCTGAACCCGGGCGCCAGGCTTCCCGCGACCGAGATCGTGGTGTCTCATCGCTCGGACGGCTCGGGGACCACGGACATCTTCACGAATTACCTATCCGCCGTGAGCACGGAGTGGAGAGCCAAGGTCGGCCGGGGGAAATCGGTCAACTGGCCGGTCGGACTGGGAGGAAAGGGAAATGAGGGAGTCGCAGGAGTGGTGAAGCAGACCCCCGGCGCCGTCGGATACGTCGAGCTGGCTTACGCCATGCAGAACAGGATGACGGTCGCCGCCTTGAGAAACAAGGAGGGGAACTTCATCATCCCAACGCTGGATTCCACCTCCGCGGCGGCTGCCGGAGCGGCCAAAACGATGCCCCCCGACTTCCGGTTGACCCTGGTGAACGCCCCGGGGAAGGACTCCTACGGGATCTGCGGGCTGACCTGGCTGCTCGTCTACAAGAACCAGCGGGACGAGGCGAAAGGGAAAGCGCTCGTCATGTTCCTGAAGTGGGCGATCCACGACGGCCAGAAGATGAACGCGCCGCTGCTGTACGCCCCGCTCCCCGCCCCCGTGGTCGATAAAGTCGACCAGGCCATACGGCAGATCAACTACAAGGGGAAGAGCCTGTATTGACAATAATCCGGAAGGCGCACGCGGCGCGAGGATCCGGCGGAGCCGCCGCAGGAGGGGGGCGCAGTGAGGTAAAGCGCAGCCGCAAGGGTCCTCCGGACGGCGAGCCACGAACGGAGTCCCCCTCCGAGGCGGCGCAGCCGGAATCCTCTTCTACTGCGCCTTCCGCTCAAGGCGATGCAGGGCGATGAAACATAAGGCCGGGGACAACCCGAAAGATCTCCTTTTTGAGAAGGCGACGGCCGTCTTCGCGTTCGGCGTGCTGTTCCTGGCGGTCCTGCTGTTCGCGCTCCTGGTGCGCGAGTCGCTTCCCTCGATCGGGAAATTCGGCGCGTCGTTCTTCGTGACGGGAACGTGGGATCCCGTCGCGGAAAACTTCGGGGCCCTCCCGTTCATCTACGGGACGCTGGTCTCCTCCTTCATCGCCCTCCTTCTGGCGGTGCCCCTGGCTGTCGGATCCGCGATTTTCATCAACGAGTTCGCACCTGAATGGCTGAAAAGCCCGGTCTCCTTTCTGGCGGAGCTTCTGGCGGCCATCCCGAGCGTGATCTATGGGCTCTGGGGGATTTTCGTCCTGGTCCCGGTTCTCAAGGATTATTTCATGAAGCCGGTCGCTGGCGTCCTCGGCTGGATTCCCCTGTTCCAGGGCCCGGTGTACGGGCCCAGCATGCTGGCGGCGGGAGTCCTGCTCTCCATCATGATCCTCCCCTTCATCTTGTCGGTGAGCCGCGAGGTCCTGGCCACGGTCCCCCGCCTGCAGAAGGAGGCCGTCCTCTCCCTGGGGGGGACCCATTGGGAGATGATCCGGATCGTCATCGGCCAGCATTGCATCCCGGGGATCTTCGGAGCGACGATCCTGGGGCTGGGAAGGGCGCTGGGCGAAACGATGGCGGTCACCATGGTGATCGGGAACCGTCCCGATATCCTGCTGTCGATTTTCCAGCCCGGCTATTCGATGGCCGCGGTGATCGCCAACGAGTTCACCGAGGCGACGGGTGTCCTCCACCCGGCGGCGCTGGTGGAAATCGGCCTGGCGCTCTTCGCCATCACCTTCGTGGTCAACCTTGCGGCGAAGTGGATCCTGGGCATCCTGATGTCCCGCGCGGGACGGGGAATCTGAAGAAATGGAATCGATCGCCATACGCCGCCGCGCCGCCGACCGGGTCAGCCGGGTGCTGTTCGCCCTCTGCGCCCTGATGGTGATCCTGCCGCTCTTTCTCATCTTCTTCGACCTCCTCTGGAAGGGCGCCCGGGAGCTCAAGTGGACGCTGGTGACCGATCTCCCCCGACCCGTCGGGGAGCCGGGCGGCGGGATCGCGAACGGCATCCTGGGGACGCTGACGATCGCGGGGCTCGCCATGGCGGGGGGAATTCCCACGGCCGTCATGGCCGGCATCTACCTGGCCGAGTACGGAAGGGGAAAGTTCGCCTCCACGGTCCGGTTCGCCGTCGACATGCTGGCGGGCGTTCCTTCGATCATCATGGGGATCTTCGGGTACGTCCTGTGGGTCCTTCCGATGAAGCGGTTCTCCGCCTGGGCCGGCGCCGCCGCGCTGGCGATGATCTTCATCCCCATCGTCGTCCGGACGACCGAGGAGATGCTGAAGACGGTCCCGGCGTCGGTCCGGGAGGCGGCGCTGGCGCTGGGGATCGAGCGATGGAAAACGACCCTGTTCATCACGGTGCGGGCCGCGACGGCCGGCATCGTCACCGGCATCCTGCTGGCGATGGCCCGGATCATCGGGGAAACCGCGCCGCTGCTGTTCACCGCCCTGGGGAACCAGTTCTGGCAGGCGGGGCTGGACGAGCCGATCGCCGCGATTCCGCTGCAGGTGTTCAACTACGCGATCTCCCCGTACGAAGACTGGCACGACAAGGCGTGGGCCGGTGCGGTCGTGCTGATCGGGATGGTACTGCTCATCAGCGCGTCGGCCCGGTACTTCACCAGGGCCAGGAAGTAGGAGGAAACGGCTCGTCATGGAGAACGTCCTGCAGACCAGGGACCTCTGCGCCTGGTTCGGGGATCACCAGGTGCTCAAGAGCATCACGATGGACATCCGCCGGAACTCGGTCACGTCGGTGATGGGCCCCTCCGGGTGCGGCAAGAGCACCTTCATCCGCTGCCTGAACCGGATGCACGACCTGACCCCCGGCTTCCGGGTCTCGGGGGACATCCTCTTCGACGGGCGGAACATCCACACGGAGAAGATCGACCCGGTTCTGCTGCGCCGGAAGGTCGGCATGGTCTTCCAGCAGCCGAACCCGTTCCCCCGGATGTCCGCGTTCGAAAACGTCGCCGTGGGGCTGAAATTCGACGGGAAGAAGCGGTCGCGCGCCGTGCTGGCCGAAGCCGTCGAGAAATCGCTGCGGATGGCCGCGCTCTGGGAGGAGCTGAAGGACCACCTGGACCGGCCGGGAACGAGCCTCTCCGGGGGGCAGCAGCAGCGGCTCTGCATCGCGCGCGCGCTCGCCGTGGAGCCGGAAGTCCTCCTGATGGACGAACCGTGCTCGGCGCTGGACCCGGTGTCCACCGCCAAGATCGAGGAGCTGATCGGGGATCTGAGCGACACGTACACGATCGTGGTCGTCACGCACAACATGCAGCAGGCCGGGCGGATCTCCGATTACGTCGCCTTCTTCCTCCTGGGCGAGCTGATCGAGATGGACAAGGCGGCGAAGATCTTCACGAACCCCGCGGACAAGCGGACCGAGGAGTACATCACCGGCAGGTTCGGATAACCGGAAGGACAGGGGGCGGACATGAAAAAACATTACCGGGAAGAGCTGGGAAACCTCAAGGAGACCGTCCTGCGGATGGGAGGGCTGGTCGAGCAGATGACCCACCGGGCCATACAGGCGCTCGTGGAGCGGAAGATCGAGATGCTCGCCGAGGTCGATGCCATGGAGTCCCAGGTCAACCAGCTCCACATCGACATCGACGAAATCTGCCTGGAAATGATCGCGCTGCGGCAGCCCTCCGCAGCGGACCTGCGGTTCATCACCGCCGCCATGAAGATCAACACCGACATGGAGCGGATCGGCGACCAGGCGATCAACATCTGCGAGCGGGCCCAATTCCTCCTGACGGTCCCGCCCGTCAAACCGCTGATCGACATCCCGCGGATGGCCGAGATCGCCAAGGGGATGCTCCGGGACGCGCTGGATGCCTTCGTGAACGGGAACGACGCGCTGGCGACCGACACGATACGGAAAGACGACCTGGTGGACCAGCTGAAGGACCAGGTGTTCCGGGAGCTGCTGACCTACATGATGGCCGATCCGGGCACCATTGCCCGGGCGCTCGACCTCATCCTGGTCTCGAGGCACCTGGAGCGGATCGCGGACCATGCGACCAACATCTGCGA
>JBLNFH010000274.1:0-4947 GCA_050263475.1 Deltaproteobacteria bacterium | reverse complement strand
GAGGAGGCTCGGGGTCCTCCGGGCCGCCTCGAGCAGGAGTTCGTGGACCTTCCGCCAAGGCGTGTCGTACCCGATGGTGACCGAGGTATGGAGGATCAACCCCTCCGCCTTCGCGTGCGCGCTGTAGTTGACGATATGGGCGTTCAACACCATCGAGTTGGGAACGGTGACATCCTCGTTCTTGATGGTCCGCAGGTGGGTCACCAGGAGCGAACGTCCGACCACGTCGCCCACGGTGTCACCGATCCGCACCCGGTCCCCGACTTTGAAGGCGCGCATGTAGGTGATGCTCACCCCCCCCATGACATTCGAGATGACGGAGGTGGAACCGAGGGAGAAGAGGACGCCTAGAAAGATGGTGACCCCCTTGAACGCCGCCAGATTGGAGCCGGGGATGTACGGGAATGCGACGGTCAACGCGAAGGCGAGAATGAAGAATCGGAATATCTTGAAGGTGGGAATCGCCCAGTCGGGGTAGAAGCCTGAAACGGCGATCCGACCCCTCTCCACCTCGTCGAAGAAGAATCGCGCGAGCTTGAGGAAGTACCCCGTGATGCATCCGATGATCGCCAGGACGAAAAGATCGGGAAGGGCCGCCAGGACGGCGACGCCGAAACCCCGCAGCGGATCGAGGATGTAGCCGAGGATCGCAGCGGAGATCCCCCGCGTCCAGGGGAAGAGGCTCAGCACGTAGAGAAGCCATGCGTAAGCAAGGGAGACGGCGGTAAGGATCCGGAACCAGCGGACCAGGGTGATGAGGAATCCGATGAGCCGCGTGGCGTGTAGAAGTTCGTAGGTCCCGATTTGGATGGTACGGAACCGCGCCTCGCCCCAGGCGCGGATGGCGGCGTAGATGCGGGGAAAGACGTATTGGTACAGCAGCAGGAGGAAGACCAGCACGACGGTCGCCGCGACCGCGTAGATGGTGGCGATCAAGAGGCTGCGGAAGCTGAAGGCCTTGTTGTGCTCCTCGATCGCCTCCCGGATCCGATCGGCATAACGGGCCGCCAGGGCCTGGCGGGTGATCCCTTCCGCGGCGGCATCCCGGTCCCACGCCCTTACAAGGACGGTCCCTTCCCCGATAACCAGGGTGGCCACGTCGTCATCGACCACCTTGATCGAGCCGGGCTGTACCATCCGGTGTTCCACCAGCTTCGCGAGGCGTCCGCTGGAATCTCTGGCCCTGTCCTCCGGCTTCACGCCGAGGGCCTTTTCCCGAATGTGGAAGAGGGTCTTCCCCTCGAATACGACAGGCGCGCCAGCGAGCTTCGGGGTGGCCGCCGCAGGAGGCGGCAGGGCGGTGACGGGCATCGGCGGCGCCGCGTAGACGGACGCGGAAATCATGCACGCCAGCGAAACGGCCACGACGATCTTCCGCCGGATCATGTTGGTTCTCCCATGATGGCGACCTTCCCCACCCGCAACCATCGCTCCCGGGCTCCGTTGGCTATCCTGGCCGGATAGCCGTTGCCCGAACCCCCTTCCCGGATGGTGTCACCGGGCCGGGGGGGATGATGCCGTCTCCTTGTCCGCTTCCGTCACCCATCCCCCGCCCATGGCCTTGTAGACGTTGATCACCGCCTGGAACAGGACCCCCTGGTTCTGCACGTACGACAGCTGCGCGTTGAACAGCGACCGCTCCGCGTCGAGCACCTCCAGGTAGCTGGTGTACCCGTTGTCGAAGCGCAGCTGCGCCAGCTCGAGGTACTTCTGCAGCGTCTTCACCTGGTCGGCCTGGGATGACAGCTGCTCCCGCGTCCTGGCCTGGTCCACCAGGGCGTCGTCGACCTCGCGGAAGGCGTTCTGGATCGTTTTGCGATACCCGGCCAGCGCCTGCTGCTGGACCGCCTCCGCAGCCTTGACGCTCCCGGCGATCTTCCCTGCGGTGAAGATCGGCACGGAGACCGGCACGCTGTAGCTCCAGGTCTTCGCCGACCCGGTGAACAGGTTGTTCAGGTCCGTGCTGGCGAACCCGAAGAAGCCGGTCAGGCTGATGGAGGGGTAGTAGGCCGCCTTCGCGACGCCGATCTGGGCGTTGGCGGCGATCAGGTCCTGCTCCGCCTGCTGGATGTCCGGCCGGCGTGAAAGGAGCTCCGAGGGGAGCCCCGCGGGGATGGCGGGCAGCGCCAGCCGGTCGATGCTCCTTCCCCGGGGGATCGGCCCCGGGTTGCGCCCCAGCAGCACGCAAAGGGCGTTCTCCTGCTGGGCGATGGCCTTTTCGAACGCCGGGATCGTCGCCATCGCCTCCTCGTACTGGGACTTCACCTGGACGTACTCGACCTCGGAGACGACTCCTCCTTCGAACCGCATCCGGAACAGCTCCAGCGACTTCCCGCGGGACTCCGCCGTGCTTCTGGCGATTTCCAGCTGCCGGTCCAGGTCCCGGAGGTTGATGTACGAGCCGGCCACGGAACCGACCAGCGACAGGATGACGGCGCGGCGACCCTCCTCGCTCCCGAGGAGCTGCGCGCGTGCGGCCTCGGTCGATCGCCGGATCCTGCCCCACAGATCCAGCTCCCAGCTGGCATTGAGGGCGGCCGAGTAACTGCTACGCGTGAGACGGGCTCCGGAAGGGAGCGGATTGCCGGTCTCCCCCGTGTCCCGCTGGCGCCCCGCCGACGCGGCGGCACGAACCTGGGGATAGAGGTCCGCGCGGACGAAACCGTACTGCCCGGCGAACTCGTCGACCCTCGCAGCCGCGATCTGCAGGTCATGGTTCTCCCGGAGGGCGACGCGGATCAGGCTGTCGAGGACCGGGTCGTCGAACTGTCCCCACCATGCGGTGTCGGCCACATTATCCGCCTCGCCGTCCGTCACGCGCCAGGACGGGGGCGTATCCACCGTCGGGCGCCGGTAGTTCGGTCCGACCATGCACCCGCCGGCGGCCAGGAGGACCATGAACAGGATGGCGATCCTACGCATGGGGACCCCCCTCCTTTCCGGATGGATCCGCAGGGGCCGCGTGGCCCGGCGCACCCTCGCGCTTCCCGAACCGGATGGCGAACCGCTCCATCACGTAGTAGGTCACCGGGATGAGGAAGATGGCGATGACGGTCGCCGCGGTCATCCCGCCGATGACGGCGGACCCCATGACCTGCCGGGAGATGGCCCCGGCGCCGCTGGCGATGGCCAGCGGCACGCAGCCGAGGATGAAGGCGAAGGAGGTCATGAGGATCGGCCGCAGCCGCAGCTTTGCGCCTTCCAGGGTCGCTTCCACGAGCGGCCGCCCTTTTTCGTACTCCATCTTCGCGAACTCGACGATCAGGATGGCGTTCTTGGCGGCCAGCCCGATCAGCATGACCAGGCCGATCTGGGCGTAGACGTTGTTCTCCTGGCTCCGCAGCAGGAGGGCGGCGAATGCGCCGGCCACGGCGACGGGAGTCCCCAAAAGGACGCTGAAGGGGAGCGACCAGCTCTCGTACTGGGCCGCCAGGATCAGGAAGACGCACAGCAGCGAGAAACCGAAGATGACCGCCGGGGAAACACCCTTCTGCGCCTGCTGCTCCTGGAACGACATCCCGAGGTAGTCGAACCCCATCTCCCGCGGCATGGTCCGGGCGAACACGTCCTCCATGGCCGCCATGGCCTGGGCCGAGCTGTACCCCGGGGCGGCGGCGGCGTTGATCTGCGCGGAGCGGTACAGGTTGTACCGCATGGTGAACTCCGGCCCCGAGATGTTGCGGGCCGAGGTAAGGGCCGAGAGCGGCACGCTCCCGCCGTCGCTGTTGCGCACGTAGAACTGCCCCACGGCCTCCGACTTGGTGCGGTATTCCCCCTCCGCCTGGACGTAGACCTGCCACTGGCGGCCGAACCGGTTGAAATAGTTGACGAAGCCGCTTCCCAGGAAGACCTGGAGGGTCTTGTAGACGTCGGAGAGGTTGACCCCCTGCTTGAGCACCTTGTCCCGGTCCACCTCCATGAAGATCTGGGGCACCGTGGGGAGGAAGGTGGTGGTGACGCCTGCCAGCTCGGGACGCTTCCGCGCCGCCTCCAAGAACTTGTTGACGTTTTCCGCGAGGAACGCGATGTCCTTTCCTGCCCGGTCCTCGAGGATGAACGTGACGCCGCCGGAGGTGCCGATGCCGGGAATGGCGGGCGGGGGAAAGGAGAAGCCGATGGCCCCGGGGATTCCGCGAAGCCCCCGGGAAATGTGATCCTTGATCGCGTTGTACTGCTCCTCGGGCTTCTTCCGCTTCGCCCACTCCTCCAGGTTGATGAAGAAGAAGGTGCTGTACGTGCTGGTGACGCCGCTCAACAAGTTGAATCCGACGACGGTGGCGCAATCCTTCACCCCCGGCGTCTTCGTGATGATCTCCTCGGCCTTCCGGGCGATCGCGTCGGTCCGCTGCAGCGAGGCGGCGTTCGGCAGCTGTATGCCGGCGAAGAGATACCCCTGGTCCTCCTCGGGGAGAAAGCTGGTGGCGAGCGACTTTCCGAACAACCCGGCAATCGCCGTCACACCGACCAGGAAGAGGAGGCTCAGCGCGCTCTTCCGGATCGCCAGGCCGCAGGCGCTGACGTATCCGTTCGTGGCCCTGCCGAAGATCCGGTTGAAGCCGTCGTAGAACTTCTGCAGCGGTCCCTTTCCCTTCTTCTTCTGCTTCAGCAGCAGGGCGGCCAGCGCCGGGCTCAAGGAGAGGGCGTTGAACGCGGAGAGGATCACGGAGATGGCGATGGTCACGGCGAACTGCTGGTACAGCCGCCCGGTGATTCCCGGGATGAAGGCGGTCGGGATGAACACGGCGGCCAGGATGATCGCGATGGCGATGACCGGCCCGGACACCTGCTCCATCGCCTTGAGAGCCGCGTCCTTCGGAGAGAGGCCGCGCTCGATGTGGTGCTCCACCGCCTCCACCACGACGATGGCGTCGTCCACGACGAGGCCGATGGCGAGGACCAGCCCGAAGAGCGAGAGGGTATTGATGGAGAAGCCGAACAGCGGGAAGA
>JBLNFH010000273.1:0-3037 GCA_050263475.1 Deltaproteobacteria bacterium | reverse complement strand
GCTATGTCACCGGCCATGCTTGCAGGGCCTGCGGCAGATGCCACAGAGCGGAAAGCATCAAAGAAGATGATGCGGGTACTCTGGCATCCTTCAACTCGCACACCAAGACGATGGGTTATCTGATCGAGAACGGAGATGTCATGGCGGTGATCGACACCATCATGGCGCCGTTCAAAGACACCAGCGCCCCTGTACTGGCAGCGCCGTAGATAGGGAACCAAGGTAGAAGGGCCCTTCGGGGCCCTTCTACCCGTGTTTTTCCTGTAACCGGAGAGAGAGTCGGGGAGAACCTTTTCCCCGACTCTTTTTTTAGGGAGGCTGCAGTCGAACGCCGCGTCGGTTCACCGGCCCGAGAAGTGCGGCTTCCGCTTCTCGGCGAACGCTTTTTTCCCCTCGATCAGGTCCCTGCTCTCCATGCACTGGCGGATGAGCGCCTCCGCTTCCCGCGCCTCGTCCGGGGGCAGCCCGCGGAACTCCATGCACATCGAAAGGATCCGCTTGGTGCCGCGGATGGAGAGCGGCGCGTTGTCGACGATCTCCCGGGCCATTTCGAGAGTTACCTGCTCCAGCTCCTCGGGGGGGCAGATGCGGTTGACCAGCCGCAGGTCCACTGCGCGGCGGGCGCTCACCTTGCGGGCGGTGTAGAAGAGTTCCTTCGCGGCGGGGAGGCCGATCACGTGGACGAACCGCATGAGCCCCGCCGGCCGGTAGATGATTCCCAGGCGCGCGGGCGTCATCCCGAAGACCGCCTGGTCCGAGGCGATGCGGACGTCGCAGGCGACCGCCATCTCCAGTCCGCCGCCGAAGGCGAAACCGTTCAGCATCCCGATCACCGGCGCCGGGAACGACTCCACCGCCCGGATCATGTCGTCGAAGGGGTTCGAGGAGAGAAGCACCTGCGCCTCGCCGGACCCCCCCGCCGGGATCGCCGTGATGTCGTACCCCGCGCAGAACGCCTCCCGTCCCTCCCCCCGGAGAATCACGCACCGGACCTCGGGCACCGCCAGCTCCCCGAACGCTTTGCGGAGCTCGCCCAGGATCTTCAGGTTCAGCGCATTCTTTTTCGCCGGGTTCGAGATGGTGACGGTCGCCACCTTCCCGTCCCGGGCCACGATGACCTTTCCTCCCATGATTCCTCCCGTCCCCGGTTCCCTCCCGGGCATTCGTCCTTTTATAAGGAAAAGCCGAAAGATCCGCAATATGATAGTTAAATGAGGATTTCACCGTGAAAGGAGGCCCCGCGATGGCAAAGGAATACCCGAAAGAGGTCAAGGTCAAGGACGGGAGCACAGTGGTGCTGCGCCCCTTCGAGAAGAAGGACAAGGACGCCCTCTTCGCCTTCTTCCAGCTGCTGCCCGAGTCCGACCGGCTGTTCCTGAAGGACAACGTCGCCGATCCCGCGGTCGTGGACCGCTGGGCCTCCGAGCTGAACTACGAAAAGGTCTTTCCGCTCCTCGCGTGGAAAGGGAACGAGGTGGTCGCGGACGCCACCCTCCACAAAAACCTCGGCGGCTGGATGAAGCACGTCGGCACCATACGGATCGTGGTGGCGGCGACCTACCAGCGCAAAGGCCTGGGGGCCGTCCTGGCGAACGAGCTGTTTCTCCACGCGTTGAAGTCCGGCCTCGAGAAGATCGTGGCGGAGATGATGGAGACCCAGCAGGGCGCCAAGAAGGTCTTCGAGAAGCTGGGGTTCAAGCAGGAGGCGGTCTTCCGGGGGCACGTGCGCGACCAGATCGGGATCCGGCACGACCTCCTCATCCTGACGAAGGACCTCGAGGAGTTCTGGGCGAACATCCAGACCCACGAGTACTTCTCGTACCCCACCCGGGAGATGGAGGGGTAAAACTTTTACTTTGGGACGTTCTTAAAACTTTTAAGAACGTCCCAAAGTTTTAGATCGCTTCGAGGACCGCGAGGGCGGCCGCCGCTTCGGAGGCCGCCTTCTCGATGGCCCGCGAGGCCGGCGCATCCGGGCTCCGGGAAACGAGGGGGCGTCCCTCGTCCGAGGCCTGACGCAGCTCCATCTGGAGGGGGACCTCCCCCAGGAAACGCAGCCCCATCTGCCGGCACGCCTCCGCCGCACCGCCGTGCCCGAAGATCTCGCTCCTCCCTTCGCAGTGGGGGCACAGGAAATAGCTCATGTTCTCGACCACTCCCAGGATGGGCACCCCCACCTTCTCGAACATCCGGACCGCCTTCTTCACGTCGATCAGCGCCAGGTCCTGCGGCGTCGTCACGACGATGGCCCCCGCGACCGGGGTCATCTGGACGAGGGAGAGCTGCACGTCCCCCGTGCCGGGCGGCAGGTCGATCACCAGGTAATCGAGCTCCCCCCACTTCGTGCCGTGGAGGAACTGCTCCAGGGCCTTGATCAGCATCGGCCCCCGCCAGATGACGGGGGAGTCGTCCTCGAGCATGAAGCCGATGGAGAGGACCTTCATCCCCTCGTGCTCCGCGGGAAGGATCAATCCATCCTCCCCCTCCAGCTGGTGCCCCTTGAGCGACAGGAGGGTCGGGATGGAGGGGCCGTAGATGTCGGCGTCGAGCAGCCCCACGCGGGCCCCCGCCCGCTGCAGCGCCACCGCGATGTTCACGCTCAACGTGGACTTGCCGACTCCGCCCTTGCCCGAAGCGACCGCCAGGATGTTCCGCACGCCGGGGACCGGGCGCCTCCCCTCCATCGGATCCTTTGCGGGCCGAACGTCGGAGGAGACGCGGATGTCCACCCCGGAAACCCCCGGAATCGCCCTCACGGCCGCCTCGACCGCCGCCGCGATCTCCGTCTTTTTCGGGCAGGCGGGGGTGGTCAGGACGAGATCCAGCGAGACGGCGTCTTCCGACACCGCGACGTTGCGGATCATGTTCAGGGTCACCAGGTCCTTCCCCAGCTCGGGGTCCATGACTCCCGCCAGCGCCGACAGTACGGACTCCGCGGTGACGGTATTCGCCGCTTCCTTCTTCCCGAACAGGCCCATTCCGGTTCTCCTTGAGAAGCATGATCTCCCGCGGCATCCACGCTACATCGGAGGGGCTT
>JBLNFH010000272.1:0-7801 GCA_050263475.1 Deltaproteobacteria bacterium | reverse complement strand
AGGCGACCGAGTAATACTTCTCGTCCCGGCCGTAGCCGGTCCCGGGAACGACGAAGATCTCGTCGGAGGCGGCCGCCCCCGCGATCATCACCTTGGCCCCGCGGACCACGATCCCGTCCTTTTTCACCTCGACCACGCGCAGGTTGCAGTCGGGATCGGGCTGCTGGGAGGCTTTCAGGCTCCGGTCGCCCTTGGCGTCCGTCAGCGCGCCGGCCACCACCAGGCCGTTCGCCTCGGAATGGAGGAACCACTTCTTGAGCCGCTCCTGGTAGGACGTGCCGTACTCCCGGTCCACCTCGTGGGTGATCGCCCACAACACGTTGGCCGCGTTCCAGCCCACGCACGTGCCGCCCGAGCAGGTTCCGGTGCGCCGGTAGCTGGCCCGCTTGAGCTTCATGTTGCCGATCGTGTCTTCCAGCGACGCCATGAGGGAGTTGAACCGGAAGATCCGCTCGCCGGTGAACGAGGAGACGGTCGTGTACACATCGGTCAGCCGGGGATCGGACGCGGCGTCGAACGCCCGGGCGTGGCTCTCGACCACGCGGCGGGTCGCCGGATGCGTCGTGACGTCCCGGATCAGCTCCCCGAACTTGTGGATGTTGGGGCGCATCTCCTTCAGGGACGCCAGGTACTGTTCCCGCGTGCGCAGGGCCATCGCGCTACACCCCCACCTTCTGCCCGCGCAGGTCCAGGACCCGCTTGGCCTTGTGGGTCGCCCGCTCCAGCGTGTTCGGAGGCAGGACCTTGACCCGCGGCTTGATGCCGAGGACCTTGTAGATATCGTGGACCACCTTCCCGGTCAATCCGTCGATCGCCCCGGAATACCCCTCGACGTGCTCCACCTCCACCGTGAGGTGCGCCAGGTGCTTCTCCTCGGTCACTACCAGCCGGTATTCGCCGGTCAGGTCCTGGTTCTGGCGGACGAACGTCTCGATGTCGCTCGGGAAGACGTTCAGCCCGCTGATGATCAGCATGTCGTCCACCCGGCCGTGGATGCCGTGCAGGCGCAGGTGCGTCCTGCCGCAGCCGCAGCGTTCCGTGGTGAGCGACACGATGTCCCCCGTCCGGAACCGGATGAGCGGCCTCGCCCGCTTCTTGAGGGAGGTCAGGACGAGCTCGCCCCGTTCCCCGTCGGGGACCTCCTTCCCCGTCTGCCGGTCGAGGACCTCCACGAGGATGTGGTCTTCCGCCCAGTGCAGCCCTTCTTTCGCCTCGCACATCCCGGCGCAGGCGCCGAAGATGTCGGAGAGGCCGTAGTAGTCGTACAGGGACGCCCCCCACAGCTCCTCGATCCGCTGCCGCGTCTCGGGGATCGATCCGCCGGGCTCCCCCGCCACGAAGATTTTCCGGACCGACAGGTCCTTGCGGGGGTCCACCCCCTGGGACTGCGCCGTTTCGCCCAGGTACCAGGCGTAGGACGGGGTCGTCCAGATGGCGGTCGGCTTCCATTTCCGGAGGATGTCCAGCAGCCGCTCCGAGGGGATGGCCCCCGCCCATACGCACAGGGCGCCCACCTTCATCGCCCCGATGACGTCCGGGCCGCCGACGAACATCGTGAACTGGAGGGAATGGCAGTAGATGTCGCTGGGGCGCAGGCCCGACGACCAGAACAGCCTCGCCTCGTAATCCTGCCATTCCTCGAAATCCCGCCAGGTGAACGGGGATGCGGTCGGCACACCGGTGGACCCGCTGGACGCCGAGATGTAGACCAGGTCCTCCGAGGGCACGCAGACCATGTCCCCGTAAGGCGGCGCGGCCTCCTGCCGCTCCCGCAACGCCTTCTTGTCGATGAACGGAAACCGTTTCAGGTCGTCGATGGTGCGCAGGCCGTCCGGGGAGACGCCGGCCGCCTCGAAGCTCTTCCGGTAGAACGGGGATTTCTCGAAGGCAAGCGATACGGTCTCCTTCAGGAGCTTCAGTTGAAGGTCCCGGATCCTCTCCCGGGGCATCGTTTCCAGGTCTACTTCCCAATACGGCGCGTAGCCGTTCGGCTTCCACAGCCTGTGGTTGCTCATTTCGTATATACCCCCTCTATGGAATGTTTCTCCGGTTCCGTCGGCAGGCAGCACCCCAGGGGCTTGAGCAGCGGCCGGGTGCGGACGATCTTTCCGTTCCGGGCATCCACGAAGACGGCCAGGCCGTCTTCGGCCGATGCAGGATGGGTGGCCCCCTTGGGGAAGAGATTGAAAATGTAGACCCGGTGGTAGTCGATGGCGCCGGACTTCCTTTCCGGGTAGATCGCAACACTTTCTCCGAGGAGTCGGTACTCCCGCTTTTCCGTCTCCCGGAGGCGGGCGCACGCGGCCTTCAGCGCATCCGCGCGGCAGACCTTCGCGGCCGCCGGCGGGGAGATCCCCGGGTACAGGAGGGCCCCGAGGGACTTGATGCGTCCGTCGGGGCCGATGGAAAATCCCAGCGAGGAATCGACCACCACCATCCCGCGCACGGTCTGCTGGTAGCTGACGTACCAGCAGCCGTCGGTTTTCTCCGCCTTTTTGAGCACGAGCTGATCGGGCCGGACCTTGAGCAGGGGGACGTACTTGCCCACCAGCAGGCCGCCGATGTCGTTGACCTCCCTGCGGGAGAGCGTCGCGATGTTCTTCACCTCCATCAGATCGTCCCCGACCCCGGCGATGGTCTGGGCCGTATGGGTGTCCGCATCCCACGTCACCTCCAGGGTCTGCCCGTCGAGCGTGACGCGACTTTCCCCGCCCGCGATCCCGCTCCCGGCGCGGGCGGCCTCGAAGCCCCCCGGAAGGAGCAGGCACAAAACCATCGCAAGGAGCGATTTCCCCGCCCGGTGAACCCTATACCTTGACACTCAAGTACCTCTCCTGGACGTCCATCGCAGCGTCGATCTCCGAAGGGGTCCCCTCGTACACGATCGACCCTTTTTCCATGATGTAGATGCGGTGGCAGATTTCCTTCAGGGTTTTCAGGTTCTGCTCGACGAGGAGGATCGACGTCCCGCGCTCGTTGATCGCCTTCACCGTTTCCGCGATGGCCTGGACCAGGAGGGGCATCAGCCCTTCCGTGGGCTCGTCGAGCAGGATCAGCCGGGGCTTCGTGATCAGCGCCCTTCCGATGGCCACCATCTGCTGTTCCCCCCCGGAAAGCGTCCCGGCCTTCTGGGAGAGGCGCTCCTTCACCCGCGGGAAATACGAGTAGATCTCCTCGAGCCTGCCGGGGTCGACTTCCCCCTGCACGCAGGCGATCTCCAGGTTCTCCATGACGGTCAGCTTCGGGAACAGGCGCCTCCCCTGGGGGACGTAGGAGATCCCCAGGCGGGGGACCCGGTACGGTGGGTGCCCGCGGAGATCGTCGCCGCGGAACCGGATCGATCCTTCCTTCGCCGGGAGCAACCCCATGACGGCCCGCAGCGTGGTCGTCTTGCCGACGCCGTTGCGCCCCACCAGCCCCACCAGCTCTCCCTCCCCCACCGACAGCGTGGCCCCGTGCAGGACCTGTCCCTTGCCGTAGAAGCAGGCGACGTTTTCGAGCCGCAGCATGTCAGGTCCCCAGGTACACTTTGTGGACTTCCTCGTTCCCCATGATCTCCGCCGGTGTCCCCTCGGCAAGGACCTCCCCGTAGTGGAGCACGGTGATCCGGTCCGACAGTTCCATCACGACCCCCATGTCGTGCTCCACGAGGAGGATCGTCTGGCCGCTAAGCATGGCCCGCATCCGTTTCACGAGCCCCATCGACTCCCGGGTGCTCAATCCCGCCGTCGGCTCGTCGAGCAGCAGCAGGTCCGGTTCGGTGGACAGGGCGATCCCCATCTCCAGGATCCGCTGGTCGCCGTACGACAGCTCGGAGCAGACCGTTTGCGCCTTGTCGGAAAGTCCGGTGAGTTCGAGCATCGCCTCCGTCTTCCCGGCCACGTCCTTCCACCGCTCCGCCCGGACGAACGGGTTGAAGAACCTCTTCCGGGACTGCACCGCCGCCCAGACGTTTTCGTACACGGTCAGACCGGAGAACAGGCTGGTGACCTGGAGCGTCCTCGAGATCCCCCTGCGGGAGATCCGGTCGGGGGGCAGGCGCGTGATGTCCTCGTTCTTGAACAGGATCGTCCCGCTCGACGCCGTGTGGATCCCGGTGATCAGGTTCAACAGGGTCGTCTTGCCCGCCCCGTTGGGGCCGATGAGCGCCCGCAGCTCCCCCTGGTTCACCGAAAAGCTCGCGTAGTTCACCGCCATCAGCCCGCCGAAGCTTTTGCTGACCCTGGAGAGGCTCAATATCGGAGGCTGCGGGGTCCGCGGCATCTATTTCCTCCTCCCCTGCGCCAGCCCGACGATCCCCCGGGGCGCCAGCAGGAGCATGAAGACCAGGACCGCGCCGACGACCAGGTCGGTCGCCTGCAGGAGATTGACGAGATAGTGCTCCAGCGACATGATGAGCCCCGCGCCCAGCGCCGGCCCGAGGAGCGTCCCGGCGCCGCCGACGATCGTGTAGACGACCGCGTGACCGGACACCGACCAGTGGAGGAAGGTCGCCGACGCGTATTTCAGGCTCACGCTGTAGAGCCCGCCGGCCAGCCCCGAGAGCCCGCCCGCGATCACGAAGGAGAGGAGCTTGTGGAACCGGACGTCGTAGCCGATCAGCCGGGCGCGCTCCTCGTTCTCCCGGATCGCGACGAACACCTTCCCGAGCGGCGACTGGACCATCCGCCGCAGGAACAGGAAGGAAAGCGCCACGACCGCCAGCACCAGGTAATAGGTGCTCCTGATGTCCATCAGGTCCAGCTGGAAGAACCCGAAGTCGATCGGGGCGGCGGGAAAGACCAGCCCGTCCGCGCCGCCGGTCAGCCAGGCCCAGGATTCGCCCAGGGTGCTGCCGATCAGCGCGAAGATGATCGTGATGATGACGAAATGGATCCCCGACATCTTCACCGAGAAATACCCGACGAGCACGGCGAAGAGCGCCGGGACGAGCACCGACAGCAGGAGGCCCGTCCCCGTCCCCCATCCCAGCTTCAGGATGGGGATCGCCACCGCGTACCCGCCCAGCCCGAAGAACAGCGCCTGGCCGAAGCTTAACAGCCCCGTGTACCCGAAGATCAGGTCGAAGGAGATGGCGAACAGGACCCAGACCAGGATCTCGGTGAGGAACGACTGGTAAAAAAGGTCCACGAGGAAAGGAAGTGCCGCCAGCGCCGCGGCCACGGCGCCGAACGCAAGGACGAAAACGGTCCCCTTTCCCCGATCCAGCAGCATCGCCCGCCCCTACTCTCCGAACAGCCCTTGAGGACGGACCAGCAAAACCAGGATCATGAATCCCAGCGAGAACACGGTCGCGGTCGAGGGAACGACGAAGATCGAGCCCACTCCCTGGATGAGGGAGATCATGACGGCGGTCACGACCGATCCCCACAGGTTCCCCATGCCGCCGACGATCACGATGATGAAGGCCATGATGAGGATCTCGCGCCCCATCATGAAGTCCACGGAGACGATGGGCGCCGCCAGCACCCCGGAGAAGGCCGCCAGGAACGACCCCAGGACGAACGTCCACATGTAGACCTTGTGGACCGGGATCCCCAGGGCGACGGCCATCTCCCGGTCCTGCACCACCCCGCGCATCCAGAGCCCGTACCGCGTCTTGTTGAGGAAGACCCACAGCCCGGCCATCACCGCGGCGGATATGGCCGCGATCGCGATCCGCATCGCGGGGTATTGCAGGTCGAACAGGGGAAACCGGGAGGAGATCGGCAAGGCGATCCTCCGGGCCGTCCCCCCGAACTGCATGAGCACCAGCTGCTGGAGCCCCAGCATGATGCCGAAGGTGCAGATGATGGTCACCAGCGGCTTGTCCTCGATCGTCCGGAGGAGCCCCCGTTCGAGCGTCAGCCCGATCCCGCCGACGACGACGGGCGCGGCCGCCAATGCCAGCCAGTAATTGCCGGTGAGCTCGATGAGGTACCAGGCGGCCACGGCGCCCAGCATGTAAAGGGCGCCGTGGGCCATGTTGATGATGTGGAGGAGGCCGAAGATCAGGTTCAGTCCCAGCGCGATCAGCGCCAGGATCAGCCCCCAGACGATCCCGTTCATGACGGCGACGGCAAGGTTCGACGCCATGGCCGCTACGCCCTTCCCCTCCTGGCCCGCGGGGAGGCTTCGCTGCGGCCGATGGTCACAGTTTCGCCCGCAGGTCGACGGGGGCGTCGTACATCAGCTTGTCCTTCGGGATCCGCGCGATCACCTTGAGCTTGAGGTCCGGCTGCACCTCCTCGAGGTAATGGTCGTGGAAGCCCTGGTGGTCGGCGTCCCGCATCGTCAGGTCCCCCTGGGGGGCCCAGGGGCCGGCCTTGACCTTCAGCTGATTGAACGCCTTCATGAAGTCGCGGGTATTCTTGGCTTCCTTCCATCCGCTCTGCTCGACCGCCATCTTGATCATGCAGGGCGTGGTCCACATCGTCCACATGTGGGCGGCGGTCGCGGTGTTCTTCGGATCGCCCGCGTCCTTTCCGTCGTCCGTCATGCCGACCGCCTTCCGGTACGCCTTGTCGAACGCCTGGAGTTCCTTGGGGACCTGGGACGCGTGGCGGGGATAGTAGCTCAAATAATGCGCGCCGGCCGATTCCTTGCCGACCGTCTCCTGCCCGACGCCGTCGGTGCAGCAGATCACGGTAAACCGCTGGAGCCGTTTGTGCAGCCCGAGCTCGACGGTCTGCCGCATCACGCCGAGGGCGGGCGCCCCCAGGAACGCGGTGAAGAGCACCTTCGAATCGGGGGACACTTTCTGCAGGTAGGGAACGAAATCGCTGGTGTTCTGCGGAGCGAGGATCGTCTGGGTCTTGCCTCCGGCCGCCTGGATCCGGCTGCCGAACTCCTCCGCGAGGGAATGGCCCCACGCATAGTCGGCCACCAGGAACGTCCAGTTCTTCCCGAGATTGTCGAACCCCCACTTCCAGCCGGCCGCCGCCTGCATCTTCGCATGCGTGTGGATGCGGGAGTAGTACGGCACCGCATCCTTTCCCGTCAGGGACGCCGCCATGGCGCCGCCGCCGAAGTACGGCATCTTGAACTGGTTGGCCAGCGGGAAAACGGCAAGCTGGACCCCCGAGTGGACCGATCCCATCACGAAGTCCACCTTGTCCTCCAGGATCAGCTTCTTGAACATGCTGGAGGCCCAGGCCGGGTTGACCTTGGTGTCGTAGTCGACCAATTCCACCTTCCTGCCGGCGATCCCCCCTTCCGCATTGAGCTTCGCCACGGCCGCTTTCGCCGTCTTGCCCAGCCAGTAGCCGTAGGCGGTGGCGCCCACGGTGTATTCCTGGATCATCCCGATGCGGATCGGTTTTTCCGCTCCGTAGGTAAACGGGGAAAAAACCAGCGAGCCGAATGCCAATCCGGCCGTCCCCAACGCCGTTGTCCGGATGAAGTCGCGGCGGCTGATCTCCGTGCCCAGCACGTCCAAGTCCTTGCGTTTTTCCTTCCCTTTCTTCATCTCTCCCCCCTCCCGTCGTTTTGGGTTACACGACACGGCGGCAAACCGGATAGGCACGCGGTTTGCACAATAAAACGAAGTGAAAACCCCTTTCCGCAGGGCAGTTCCCTTACGTCAATTGCAACGATTGCCAGGCTGGAAGTCAGAGGTGGACAGGGGCAATATAAGTGTGTTTTAAAAGGTTGTCAATGCGTATACGCAGTCGGCCGCCGCCGCGCGGGGGGCAAATACGGGCGGGTTAATACGGCAGCCGGGGAAGGTGCCACCCCCTGTAGATCGCCAGTACGCGCAGGATGAGGGTCACGGCGAACGCCGCGAGCGAGGTGAGCGCCGGGGGCACGGCAACCCCGTCGA
>JBLNFH010000271.1:0-2816 GCA_050263475.1 Deltaproteobacteria bacterium | reverse complement strand
GTCCGCGGCGAACGGGTGTCGCTGGAGGGCCGGAAGGAGGAGACGTTCCGCCGCCGCGAGGAAGCCGCGGCCGCGCTCGGCGGGTCCGAGAAGCGGCGCGCGCGGCTCGAAGAGGCGTTCGCGCAGGTGCGGGACCAGCTCGACCGCATCGAGCAGGAGCGGGAATACCAGCGGTCCGAGCTCGAGAGGATCCAGGAGGAGTACCGTTCTTCGCAGGAGGCGGCGCAGCTGTCCGAGCAGGCCAAGGGTGAGGAGGAGGAGCGGGTCCGGCTGCTCCTGGAGGCGCTCGAGGAGAAGCGGATCGCCGGCGAGGATGCCCAGGAGCGGCTCCACGCTGCCGATATCGAGCTGACCGAACTGGCCGGCCGGAACCAGGCCGAGGAGCAGGCCCTGGCCGCCCTCGCCGACGGGCTGTCGGCGAAGCGGGAACAGGCCGAGGAAATGCGGCGGAAAAAGGCGGCGCACGAGGAACGGTGCGAGGTCCTGGCGGCGGCGATCGAGGCGGGGCGGATCGCGGTCGAGGAAAGCGCGGAGGCGCTTTCCCGGCTGCAGGAGCGCATCGACGCCCTGCTGGAGGAAAAGGCCGGCATCGACGCGCGGGTGGATTCCCTCGAGGCAACGGCGAAGGACGAGCGCCGCAGGGAATCGGAATCCGCGGAACGGATCTCCGATCTCCGGGTCGCTGCCCAGCGGGTGGAGAGCGACCTTGCGAACCTCGACTCGCTGACCTATAACCGGTACGAGGCGCACCCCGCGGACCTTCCCGCGCCCGGGGAGGAAGGGGATCCCGAGGCTAAAGCCGGGGAGCTCGCCGCATGGGAGGCCCGCGCCGGGGAGATCCGGGACAAGATGGCGGCGATCGGGGATGTGAACCTGGCGGCGCTCGAGGAGCACCGGGAGCTGTCCGAGCGATATTCCTTCCTCACTTCCCAGAAGGAGGACCTCGAGAAGTCGCTGGACGACCTCGCCAAGGCGATCCTGCGGATCAACCGGACCACCCGGGAGCGGTTTTCCGAGACGTTCGACAAGATCAACGAAAAACTGTCCGAAGTGTTCCCCAAGCTCTTCCTGGGAGGGCGCGCGTTCCTTACCCTCCTCGAAGAGGACAACCTGTTGGAGACCGGGGTGGAGCTGGTCCTCCAGCCGCCGGGGAAGAAGCTGCTTCCCCTGAACTCGTTTTCCGGCGGGGAGAAGTCCCTGGCCGCCGCCGCCATGATCCTCTCCATCTTCCTCGTCAAGCCGTCGCCGTTCTGCCTGCTGGACGAGGCGGACACGGCCCTGGACGACGCCAACATCGACCGGTTCAACGCCCTGGTGCGGGACATGTCGGCCCATCACCAGTTCCTGCTCATCACCCACAACAAGCGCACGATGGAGCTGGCCGACTCGCTGTACGGGATCACGATGGAAAAACCCGGTGTCTCCAAGGTCGTCTCCGTCAAGTTCAACGCGTGACGCAACCCCCCGGCTCCTTTTTCTCCCGGCTGAAGGCAGGGCTCGGCAAGACCCGGGAGCTGCTCTTCATGAACGTGGAGGCGATCGCGCGCGGGATCGGCCCGGTGGACGAAACCGTCCTGTCCGATCTCGAGGGGGCGCTGATCCTGGCCGATGCGGGGGCATCGCTTGCCCATGAATACGCGCAGCGGCTGCGCGCGATGTGGCGACGCGGCGAGCTTCCCGACATCGAGGCCCTGCGGGCGGCGCTCCGGCGCATGATCGCGGAAACGCTCGCGCCGCGGATGGTGCCGCTGGAAGTGAAGCCGCCGTATCCCTTCGTGGTGCTCGTCGTCGGGGTGAACGGCGTCGGCAAGACGACCACGATCGGGAAGATGGCCCATTGGATGAAAAGCGAAGGCCATCCCGTCCTGATCGCCGCTGCCGACACCTTCCGGGCGGCGGCCATCGAGCAGTTGAAGGTCTGGGCGGATCGTGCCGGCGCCGAATTCGTCCGGCACAAGGAGGGCTCCGACTCCTCCGCCGTGGCCTTCGATGCCGTCCGGGCGGCGAAGGCCAGGGGAGAGCACGCCGTGCTCATCGACACCGCGGGTCGCCTTCACACGAAGGGCCCCCTGATGGAGGAAATGCGGAAAGTCGTCCGCATCGTCGGAAGGGAGATCCCGGGGGCCCCCCACGAGGTGCTGCTGGTGCTCGACGCCACCAACGGGCGCAACGCGATCGCGCAGGCGAAGACCTTCCGGGAATTCACCGGCGTGACCGGACTGGCGCTCACCAAGCTCGACGGAACGGCGAAGGGAGGAGTGGTCCTCTCGGTGACGCAGGAAATCGACGCCCCGATCCGGTTCATCGGCGTCGGCGAGTCCATCGACGACCTGCGCCCCTTCGACGCAGCGGCTTTCGCCGAGGCGCTTTTCTGATACTCTCGTAATTGATGATCGACACCCTCTTCCTCCAGGTGATCGGCGGGGCGTTCCTCCTCCTGTACGGCGTCCGCATCACCGGGCAGGGATTCGACCTGGCATTCCGGAGCCAGATGGCGGAGTGGTGGGCCTCTCCGGGCCGCAGCCGCCTCGGGGGATTCGCCGCCGGGGTCGTCGGAACCTCCCTGCTCCAGAGCTCGGGAGCGGTTGTCACCCTCCTCATTTCGTTCGCGCAGATTGCCCCCCTTCCGCTGGCGCAGTCGCTCTCGATCGTGCTGGGAGCCGATCTCGGGAGCACCCTGACGGTCCAGGTGCTCTCCTTCCGGATCTACCAATACGCGTTCCCCGTCCTCTCGATGGGGATCGTCCTGTACCTGTGGGGCCGGAAGCCCAGGATCCGCGCGATCGGTCAGGGGGTGGCCGGCTTCGGGTTCCTGC
>JBLNFH010000270.1:0-3591 GCA_050263475.1 Deltaproteobacteria bacterium | reverse complement strand
CTTGAAGAGGAACGTCGCTACATACTCGAGCCTCCTGTGCAACCCCGAGCCCTCGACCAGGGAATAGCGGTACGACGGATCCGCCCACAAGTTCATGTTGGGAGGGGGGGCTTCCTCGTAGATTTCCTGCACCCACGCCTCCTTGATGCCCATTTCTCTCGCCAACGTGCGAATCCCGATACCGCGGTCTTTTTGCATGACATCGTACGCCATCAGCAATGCCTGCAGGAAGCGCACCGCCGTTTCCCTGTTTTCGCGAAGCCAGTCGCGCCGGGCGGTAAAGGCGGCCACGTTCGCATAGATGCCGAAATCACCCTCCGTCGCGATGATCCTGGCTTTCGCCTCGTGATCCATGCGCTGCAGCCACGGCTCCCACGTCATGGCGGCGTCGATATTCCCGTTTGCCAGCGCGGCCAGTTGCTCCGCCGGCGGCATGTGAAGAAGCGTCACCTGATCGCGACGAATCCCCTGCTGTCTCAGGGCCATCATCAGACCGTAATGGGCGGTGGATCCCTTGAAAAACCCGATGCGTTTCCCCTTCAGGTCGCCGAACGCGGCGATTCCGCTGTCGTTCCGCACGGCGATGCCTTCGGCATAGGCCATCTCCATGCTGATCCCGATCATCGTCCAGTCGACCCCCTTTGACAGCCCGACCAGGAACGGCACGATTCCGATATCGGTCACGTCGATGGTCTTGCCTTCCGCGGCCTCGATCATCGGGGCCCCCGCGACGAATTTCACGTAGTTCGGCGCCAGGCCCGCTTTCTCGAAGAGCTTGAGGTCCCTGGCCACGAACAGCAGCCAGTTGACGTTAGACTGATATCCGATCGTGATCGGGAGAGGGGTCTGCGCCAATGCCCGTGGCGCGGCGAAGACGGATCCCACGGACAGCGCGAACAGGATCGCGAAGGCCACCGGCAGCGGACCCCTGCGCATCGCCGATTCCCTCCTTCCGGGTCTTTTCACCGCGTCGTGGGGATCGTCAGGACGGGGGCGGCCTCCTTGCTCCCCGTCTCCACGAACGTGAAGAGGAACATGATGAACGAGAACAGGTTCTTCGAGCGCAGGTCCTTGTCGTCGATCGAGAACCAGCTGCCCCGATAGGGAACGGCAACGAAGGCGTCCCCCGGGCGGGCGGTCGAGTGCGCGATCCGGATCATGGGCGGGATCGGTCCATCGGGTCCCAGATCGGCCTCCGGGGTCGGCGGTACCCGTCCTTCCGTCACGTCCGTTTCGGGCACGGTGATGCTTGCGGACAGGTCTACGAGGACCTCGTAGATCGACCGGGTCAGGATGGCGATCTCGTTGTCGTTGGCGGGCACGGTCCCGTACACGAGCCGGAATTCCCGGCCGGACGGGTTCAGCCCCAGTATCCTGCTCACGTTGAGCCGCGCGTTTTCGACGGCCGCAGCGAGCTTCGGGCGCACCACGATGCTCAACTGGATATCGCGGTCTCCCGGAAGCACTCGTATTCCGATGTCGCCCGAAGTCTGGATCCGATGAAGATTTTTCAGGAGGGCGTAGAACTCCGGGGAGGCCGGCACGACATGGACGTCCTTGACACGGCGGTTGTCGACGCCATTGATCGACTGCACCGCAAGCCGGAACACCCGTTCCACGGGGAAGCCTGCCTGGATGACGGTCATGATGGCCAACGGAGGAATCGGCGTCATCAACTGGCGGGCGAATCGCTCGCCCGACAGCGGCGCGTAGGTGACGGTGGGGCTGTCATTGTACGACCCCCCGCCCGACAGGCCGAAGGTGCCGATGACGGCCCCCGGAGGGGCGCCGCCCTCGAACAGGGACGTGCCCGCGGAAGCGTTGAGAGTCCGACTGAAAGAATATCCTGCGACGATCTGCCCGATGTCCAGGAACACCGGGGCGTCCCCATAGCGGATCTTTACCAGGTTCAGAAGCATCTGGGTCTTCCAGGAATCCGCCACTGCCGCGGTGTAGTCGAATCGGTCCCTGGTCACGCTTCCCGGCCCGATGGTTTGGCATCCCGCAACGACAAGGATGGCGAGGCACAGACGGAGAATTCTCCTGTTTTCCACCGGCCTCCTCCTTCTATCCCACGGCGAAGACGTGAAACCCCCATGGCTTCAGCTCGACGTACAGGCCGGAATCCCTCATCTCGTCACCGTTGCGGTCGTAGGCTTCTCCCGACAAGGCATCGGCGAGGCGCCACGTCCTGCTTCTCAGTTCCTCCCACGGCAAATGGACGAGCGCCTGGGAGGTACCGCCGGAAAAATTCACGACGATGAGGCGGCGTTCTTCGTCCTTGATCCAGCACCAGGCCAGGATATTCCGGCAGCTCTGGTTGTCGGGCCAGCCGCTCCGGTCGCAGAGGCGCCATTGACCATTCCGGAAGACATCCTGATCGACCGCCTTCAGGAGATTTCGGTAGAAGGCCGCGAGGTCCGGATCGGCCGGCTCCGCCGGGCGGCGGCCCAGGAAGACCGGCAGCCTCACCTTCCATCCATCGAACTGCCCCTCATGCAACAGCTTTGCCCCGGCGAGAGTGAGGGTAGCCACTGCCGCGGCGCGGCCTTTTCCGGACGGAAACGTGGCGGCAGCCCTCGGTTCGTCGTGGTTCTCGATGAACCGGACCATCCTCTCCTGGTAGGAAGGATCCGCAAGGAGGTGCAGGCGCATGCTCTCGGCGTCCCCGTGCTCCATCCGGTCATAGAGTTTCTTGTCGTAGCAGTAGTCGAACCCCTGCTGCTGGAGCTCCCACTCGAGGTCCCAGTATGCCTCGGCCAGGAACCGGAACTCCCGAACCCTCCCCTTGATCGCGGAGATGATCGTCGACCAGTATTCGTCAGCCGGTTTTGCCCCTGCACGACCTCCCCAGGTACGCTCGAAGACGCCGTTCAGCATGAGCATGGCCATGTCACACCGGATACCGTCGCACTGTCCGGCGATCTCCGAAACCGTCCCGATCACCGCCTGCCGGAGCCCCGGCTGGAAAGCGTTGAGCTGGAGCACATCGGGCCACGCCGGGAAGTACGGATCCCGTCCGCGGGCAAACACCGTCCCTCCCGCCTCCACGAAAGATGCCGGATCGTTCCTCGCATCGTCGGCGTTCCCTTGGACGAAGTATTCCGGATGATCGGCGACCCAGGGGTGGTCGGGCGCCACGTGGTTCGGCACGAAATCGAGGATGAGACGAATGCCTCTCCTTGCGAGCGCATTACGGGCAGATGCGAGCCCCTTAGCGCCGCCGAGGTGTTCGTCAACGACGTAGCGGCGCACGCAGTAGGGGGAGCCGACATTGTCCTCCGCCGAGAAGTCGGGGAGGGCTCTCCGGAAATCCTCGAGGAGCCCCGCGTTGCGCATGGAAATTTCGATCCCGGCCGGGCTCCGTTCCCACACCCCCATGAACCACACGGCGTCAAAGCCATGGGAGGCGATGGCATCCCACTCCTGCTCCGGAACCGTGGCGAGGTCCACGACCCTCCGGCGCTTCCGGCTCATGTCACCCAGCCACGCCCAGCAGTTGATCTCGTAAATGACCGGATGCCTGGACCACGCTTTCATCACTTCACGCTGACGGCGCCGCGGGCGCCCGGTTCGAACGCGGCCTTCCCG
>JBLNFH010000269.1:0-6702 GCA_050263475.1 Deltaproteobacteria bacterium | reverse complement strand
GGAGGGGGTGAGCGACCGGGCGATCACGTTCTTCATCGAGCGGTACCCGGTGGGCCGGATGGCGATGACCCCTGCGGTTTCCTTCCTGGTCTGGAAACTGATGCCGGAGGACGAGAGGCTGGCGCGGCTGCGTGAAGACAACGCGAAAATGGACCAGGCGATGATGTCCCGCCACCTCGCGAGATACCTGCTGTCGGGTTCCACGGCCGCGCTCTCCGACGTGGGAAAGCAGATCGCGCTTTTGACCGACGAGCGGTTTTCCGCAAATCACGGTTTGATCCTGAAGAACGTGGGGAACGACCAGGCGGGCGAAGGGGTTCGAAGGCTCTACGACGAAGTGACGGCCCTGTCGCTCCGGATGGCGTTCCGGCAAGGCGGGGAGAAGGAAGAGTTGTTTTTCAGGATCAGGGAAAAGATCGCGGAAGCCGCGGGGATACCGGTACCCGGCAAACTCATCGAGGGAGGGGTTTAGGAGATGGCGTTTGAATATATGGAAAGAATCGTCATGTTCAAGGAGACTTCCGAGGGGCTCACCGTGGAGATGGATTGGCTGCACGAGGCGGGCAAGGAGGGATGGGAGCTGGTGGCGTCCATACCGCTCATCGCTCCCAACCGGGACGGGATCGCGTACGGCACCGTCGGCAGCCACATGATACTCAAAAGGCAAAAAAAGGTTTTATAACCAAATTTTGGCTTGACATTGGTTGCAGGGACGCGGTATAAAATAAAACGTGTTTCTATAAGTCCACCCGCGGTTCCGGTGGAACTTCCTGATTTTAATGCGGTTTCCCCTTTGGTGCCAAGGATGGGCATCGCTGTCGGTTTTGCCTTTCGATTCTGGGGAAAGCGGAAAGGGGGGATGAGGGGCAAGGATAAGAGGTAAAGGGGTTTCGGTTTAACGTTCGCAAGGAACGAAAGTGAACTGGCCCGCAAAATCTACGAGGAGGGGAAGAATGGCTGACAAGTGGCGTACCGAGAAAAAACGGCCGACGATCAAGGTCCTTCCGTGGCCCGCAATTCCGACGCCGACGGTCGATGAAGTGTACGCGGGAGTCGACGAGAAGCGGAAAGAGTATTCCCTCTGGGTCGAGGCGGCGGTCCGGCAACAGTTCAACGCGGACAAGCCGGAGTCCCTCGACGGCATCCGCGTGCTCGACTGCACGGCCAACATGCAGATCGGCCACTGGTGCTCCTCGCACTTCTCCGAACTGGGCGCCGAAGTCATCATGGTCGAGCCGCCCGGAGGCGACCCCACGCGGAAACTGACGCCGTTTGGGCGCGAGGAATACATGTTCGAAGCCAAGAACGGCGAGAAGTGCGGCGCGCGGTTCCTCGCCGAGGCGCGGAGCAAGTTCTCCGTCACGCTCGACCTCGAAAAGGAAGAGGGCAGGGCGCTGCTGAAAAAGATCATCCCCCAGGTCGACATCCTGATCGAGAATGGCCCCCCGGGGCACTACGACAAGCTGGGCATCGGCTACCGGCAGCTCTCCCAGATCAACCCGCGGTTGATCTATCTCTGGGTCGGCCAGCGCGGCCAGTGGGGCCCGCTGAAAGACGATCCGGGCAACCTCGACCCGACGGCCCAGTGCTCGATGGGCTTCGTGCACGGGACCGGTGCGCCGGTGGCGTTCGGCGGCACCCCGACCCGATCCGGCTGGTGGCTGTGCGACCAGGTCGGCGGCACCTTCGCGGCGATCGCCGCGATGGCGGCCCTGTATGCACGGGAGCGTTTTCACGGGAAAGGCCAGTTCGTGGAGTGCACGGCGGCCGAAGGCGTCATCCGGATCATCGACTACAACTGGGGATGGCACGGGATGGACGGCTCGATCCGTCCCCGCTACGGGAACTGGGATCTCGCCATCAACATCTACGCCGTCAACCCCTGCGCCGACGGGCAGATCATGGTCGGCGGCGGGCACGACCGCCTCTGGTTCCGCATCTGGCGGACGGTGGGCAAGGATCGGCCGGAGCTCGAGCAGCACATCTGCGAGGACCCGAAGCTGCGCGTGGTGACCGACCGGCTCCCGCACTATATGCAGGTCGAGACCTACACGACGATGTGCGACTGGACGAAGGACAAGACCCGGTACGAGTGCGAAACGGCGCTCCAGGAAGAGGAAGTGGCCTCGGGCGGCGTGTCGTTCCTGGACGAGGTCTGCGAGTTCCCGCATTACAAGTACCGCGGGCACATCATGCAGGTCGACGACTTGAACTACGGGAAGGTTCTGATCGGCGCCTCGGGGTTCATCGGGATGAACACCCCGGGCCGGACCAAGTGGATCGGCCGCCCGGTCGGGCAGGACAATGAGGACGTCTTCCGTCGCCTCGCCGGCCTGAACCGCGACGACCTGAGCAAGATGAAGAAGGGAGGGGTGATCTAATGACGGCAGCGGTAAGCAAAGACATAAAAGACATGACGTTTGAGGATTTCTGTCGCACCGTGTTCGACACCACGAAGCGGTTCGACAAGCCCGAAGTCCTCAAGGGGATCCGGGTCGTCTCCACCACGCAGTACATCCTCGGCCCCTCCTGCGCCGCCTACCTGGCGGAACTGGGCGCCGAGACGATCAAGGTCGAGCTGCCCAAGCGCGGCGAGCCGATGCGGCACACCACGCCGTTCAACGAGCCGTTCCTCTATCCCCTCTCCCGGTGGCTGCCGGACAAGGGGACGGGACTGGGCTTTTTCGGCGCCAACCCGAACGAGTACTTCCTGTCGCTCGACTTCCACAAGCCGGAAGCGATCCAGATCATGAAGCGTCTGGCCGCCAAGACCGACGTCTTCGCGGAAAACTACCGGGCGGGCACGTTCGACCGGTGGGGGATCGGGGCCCGGCAGCACCTCCAGGTCAACCCCCGCGTCATCTACCAGTGGATGGGCGGCTTCGGCGGCTGGGGTCCGGGCCGCAACCGCGCTTCCTACGACATCCTCGGCCAGGCCCAGGGCGGCTGCTTCTCGATCACGGGCTGGCACAAGGAATACGGCGGGATGCCCTCCAAGCAGACCATCTGGATCATGGACTACTGGGGCGGCGCCATCTCCGCGTTCAACGTCCTTGCCAGCCTCTACTGGCGGGACAACGTCTCGGGCAGGGGGAACTTCCTGGAATATTCCCAGGTGCACGGCGCCCAGAGACACCTGACCGACCTCATCGCCCTCTACGGCAAGACCGGCGTCGTCGCCCAGCGGTTCGGGAACTGGGACCCGCTGCTGTGCGTGCACGGGATCCTCAAGTGCGGGAAGTCGTCTTACCCGAACTCGAAGAACCCGCAGGAGCAGGAAGTCGGCTTCTGCCTCGTCTCGGCCTACAAGGACGAGGATTTCGCAAACCTGTGCAAGCTCATCAACCGGGCCGACCTGGCCAAGAAATACCCGACCCACGCGGAGCGGGTGGCGGCGGATGCGCAGTTCGCCATCTATCCGGAGCTCGACAAGTGGGCGGCGGACAAGACGAAGGAAGACGTCCACAAGGCGTGCAAGGCGGCGGGAATCCTCTCCCAGCCCGTGCTGAACTCCAAGGAAGTGTCGGCCGAGGAGCACTGGAAGCTCCGTGGGACCATCCAGTGGATCGACGACCCGACGTTCGGCGACGTGCAGACCCAGGGTCCGGCGTATCAGCTTTCCGATACCCCGGCCAGGGTCCGATGGGTGTTCAAGCCGGTCGGCGCGGACAACGAGTACATCCTGTCCAAGCTGTGCGGCTACAGCGGATCCACGATCGCGGACCTGGAGCAGAAAGAGATCATTTAACGACACGGAAAGGGGGAAACGATGAGCTTCAAAGATGCCTCGTTGATTCTCGAGTGCCCGAAGTGCGAAACGATAAATTACCTGGATCCGTTCACGTTCTGGAACTTCAAGGGGAAGATCAAGTGCGCGGGATGCGATGCGGTCTTCGCGTACGAGCTGGAAAACGGACACCGCAAGGCGCCCCCCGCGGAGACGAAGGGGCCGCACGACAAGGTTCCCGGCTTCGCGCAGACCAAGGACTGGAAACCGATCACGGACCCCAAGAAGGTGGCCGTGGGCCCGCAGGCGCGGGAGGACTTCCAGGGGAAGCCGATCCCCATCCACAAGAGCATCCGCGGCAAGCGGGTTTCCGGGGCGCCGCTGAAGCCCGAAGACCTGGTGGGAAGCGTCCCGAAGTTCTTCTATTCCGGCGGCCACTGATCGTCCGGGAGAACGGGAATGGATCGACCATCTCAAGAAGGAGGAGATACCGTGGCGAAAATCGTACCGAATTGCCAGGCGTGCAAGAACTTCGTCAAGGCGACGGACCCCAACATTGCCCTGGCCTACATGGGGCAATGCCATAAACTCGAATGGCCCTACGCCATCAACATCCCGAAGACGGAAGGGATCCACGGGGAATGCGGCTATTACGAGGGACCGGGACCGGCCTTCAAGCAGGAGTAAAATAACTTCTTGAACCGACCGTCGCCGGTCTGGTAGATTAGCGACGCCGCAAATCCACGGCCGCCCAATGCAAGGAAACCGGGAGCGGCCGTGGATTTTGCCTTTTTTCCGGGTGAATTCGGCCAAACACCATTCTACTCGAAGGAGGGTCAGGGAAGATGAAAGTGGAATTCTACTACGACAGCACGGTGGCTCCCGGGTCCGCATATCCTTGCGACAACGCGAAAGCGGTGGAGCTGGTGAACCAGCTCGGCGCCAAGGGCGTCAATGCCAAGGCGATCGACCTCAAGGGGCAGCAGGTCGCCTTCATGACGTACAACTCGGCGCTGACGGGCCCGAAGGCCGCGGTCCGCGGGGTATTCGGCGCCAAGGGCGCCCTGCAGGAAGACTTCGGGAAAAACGTGCCGGCCCTCCTGGTGTTCGATAAGGATGCCGACCGCTACCCGACGGAAGCGTTCCCCCGGTCGGACAAGGAGCTGCAGAAGCTTCTCGGGTGCGAAGAGGCGCTTCAGATGTTGCTGGCGAAGGCGTGAACCGATAACAGCCATCCCAAGGAGGAGGAGTCGATGGGGAAGATACCCGAGAGCTACCTGCCGCCCGAGGAGTTGCGGCCCAAGCGGATCTACGCGCTCGATGAGTTCAAGAAAATCCCGCAGAAATTCAATTCCACGGAAGTGCTGCTCGACCAGAACGCCGCTAAAAACGGCGACAAGGTCGCGGTCTACTTCGACGAACAGCGGATCACCTACAAGCAGCTCCAGTCGAGCGTCAACCGCGTCGCCAACGGGCTGAAGAAGCTCGGCGTGGAGGAAGGCGACCGCGTGATGATGCGGATGCCGAACATCCCGCCCATCATCGTCTCCAATTTCGCCATCATCAAGATCGGCGCGGTCTCCCTGCCCACGTCGGTCCTGTTCGCCCGCTCCGAGATCGCGCACGTGGCGAACCTGGGCGAGGCCAAGGTGCTGATCGTCGCCGCGGCGATGCTCGGCGAGGTGGAGGCGGCCCGGCCCGACCTCAAGACGGTGCAGCACATCGTCGTGGTCGGCGGCGACGAGAACGAGGTCCGCGCCAAGGGGTACGTGCCCTACGCCGACCTCATGAAGAACCCCGACCAGTGCGAGGCGGTACGGAGGGACCGGATGGACGTCTCGGTCCTGCTGTTCACCTCCGGCACGACGGGGCTGCCCAAGGGGACGGCGCACTTCATGGAGGAGTCGCTGATCGTCGCCGACGGGTTCGGCAAGTACTGCTGGGAAGTGTCCGACAAGGACGTGATCGGCGGCCCCGCCCCGCTGGCGATGGCGGCCGGCTATTCCACCGTGGCGGTCATCCCGTTCCGGTACGGCGCCGCGGTGTCGCTCATTCCCAAGTTCGACCCGGTCTCGATGTTCAAGAACATCCAGAACCACAAGATCACGATCATGTCGGCGTTGCCCACGGCGTACCGGAAGATGCTCGTCGACATCAACCCGAAGGACTGGAACTACTCCTCCCTCCGGTTCTGCACGGGGGGCGGCGAGGCGCTCACCGCCAAGACGTACCTCGACTGGAAGGAGAAGTTCGGGCTGGAACTTTACGAGGGGCTGGGCACGACCGAGATGATGTTCGTCTTCATCTCGGCGGCGGTGACCAAGAAGGTCAAGCCCGGCTGGATCGGCTCCGCCTGCCCGGGGTACGACGTTCGCGTGGTGAACGAGAGCTTCGAGCAGGTCAAGCCGGGCGAGGTCGGAAAGATGATCGTCCGGGGACCCACGGGGACGATCTACTGGAGGGACAACGACAAGCAGAAGGCGGCGGTCCGCGACGGCTGGTGCCTGGCCGGCGACGTCGTCACGATGGACGAGGCCGGCAACGTGCAGTTCCTCTCCCGCGAGGACGACCTCATCAAATCCTCCGGCTACCGGATCGGGCCCGAGGAGATCGAGGAGGCGCTCGTCACCCACGCGTCGGTGGCCGACGCGGGGGTCGTCGGGGTCCCCGACCCCGTCATCGGGCAGCGGACCAAGGCGTTCGTGGTCCTCAAGAGCGGCGTCGCCGCCTCCGAGGACCTGAAGAAGCAGCTGATCGAGCACTGCAAGGGCAAGATCGCCATCTACAAGCTCCCTCGCGAGATCGAGTTCATCGACGCGATGCCGCGCACGGCCGTGGGCAAGCTCCTTCGCCGCGTCCTGCGCCAGCGCGAGCTCGAAAAGGCGAAGTAGGCGGGCAGGGGACGCTCTTCAACGGAAAAGGCCCGGCGGCCGTTCGGCCGCCGGGCCTTTTTTCATCGGGACGACGGGGAAAGC
>JBLNFH010000268.1:0-6804 GCA_050263475.1 Deltaproteobacteria bacterium | reverse complement strand
CGGTCCCTGGCCACGATCTTCCGGACCAGGCGGGGGCGCATCACCTCCCCGCCCGAGGCGAGGGACGAATAGCCGGCCAGCATTTCCAGCGGCGTGACGTGGATCGCCCCCTGCCCGATGCCCAGGATCGCCTTCTCCGAATCGTACCACCGGTCTTTCGTCGCCTTCTTTTTCCACTCCGTGTCGGGCACCAGCCCCTTCCGCTCCCCGGGCAGGTCGATTCCCGTGATCGTGCCCAGGCCCGCGTCCTTTTCCAGCTTGGCGAGCCGGTCGGGCCCGACGCGCATGCCCATCGTGTAGAAGTAGACGTCGCAGGACTGCACGATCGCCTTGTACATGTCCACCGATCCGTGCCCCTTTTCCCTCCAGCACCGGAAACTCCGGTTCCCGATCTGGAGATACCCCGGGCACCGGACCGGGGAATTCCGGTCCTGGATCCCTTCCAGGAGCGCGGTTAGCGCTACGAACGGCTTGACCGTGGAGCCGGGGGCGTAGGTGCCCTGCAACCCCTTGTTCTGCATCGGCTTTCGGATGTCCGCGGACAGGGCCTGCCACTCGGCCTTCCGGATCCCCCTCGAGAAGACGTTGGGGTCGAAGGCCGGCAAGGAGACGAACGCCAGGATGTCCCCGGTCTTCGGGTTCATGGCGATCGCCGCACCCGCACGATCCCCCATGGCCTCCGCTGCCGCATTCTGGAGGTCCGCATCGAGGGTCGTATAGACGATGCCTCCCGTTTGGGGCGGCACCTCGTCCACCAGCCGCTTGTCCCTTCCCGCTGCATCCACCTCCACGTACCGCCCGCCGTTGATCCCCCGGAGGACGTTGTCCTCGAGCCGCTCCAGCCCGTATTTGCCGACGAGGTCCCCCATCGCGAGCCGGTCGTCCTCCGACCGGTCCAGCTCGTCCTGGCTCACCTCGCCCACGTACCCGAGGACGTGCGCGAAGGCGGTCCCGAAGGGATAGCTGCGCTTGGCCTCCACCTGGACGGTGAATCCCGTCAGCGTCTCCCGGTTGAACTCGACGACCGACACCTGCTCGAAGCTCAGGTCCCGCGCCACCGTGATGGTGCTGTAGGGATTCGCCCTCTTCGCCGCGCGGATCTTCCCCAGGATCTCCTCCGCATCGAAGTCCACGACCTCTTCGAGCAGGCGGACCTCCCCCTCCAGGTCGGATACGTCCACCGGCGAGCAGATGAGGTCGAAGGAGGCCTGCGTTTCGGCGATCGGGCGCCCGTTCCGGTCCAGGATCTGCCCCCGCGGGGCCTGGATCGTCCGGATCCGCAGCCGGTTGTTCTCGGAGAGCGTCTGGAACCGCTCGTGCTGGACCACCTGGAGCCAGTAGAGGCGAATCAGGAGGAGGCCGAACAGGGCGAGTGCGGCCCACAGGACGACGCGGATGCGCGCGGCGATCAGGGGGTCCTGCTCCCGTTTCCGGATCCGCTGCGTCACTCTTTCACCCGGAGCCACCGGCTGGACAGATCCATGTAAAGGGGGACGGCGAGAAGCCCCGTCCAGGCGATCCGGACCGCCTCCTCGGCTCCCCAGAGCAACGAGAAGGGACGGCTTCCCGACAACAGCATCAGGAGCACGACGGAGAGCGATTCGGCCAACAGGAGGCCGACGACGACCGTGAGGATGTAGTATTCCGCGCGCACGAAAAGCCGGAGCGCGATCTCACGCGAAACGAAGTAGAGCGCCATCGAGGAGAGGAAAAAGGTCCAGGGGGGCGCGGAAACGGTGACCTCCCGGAACACGGCAGAAGGGATCGCCGCCAGGAGGCCGGCCGGGCCGCCGAGGAACAGCCCCGCGTAGACGATGGCCAGGAAGGGGACGTCCGGGAGGAGGAACCAGGGGACGTACCCGGACAACCACCAGACGCTCGCCGCGACGCCGGCATACGATGCCGCCAGCAGGACCAGGAACTGCCTCACAACCTGCCCGACCGGAACGGGATCGACGGCCGGGAGAGGACGACCAGCACCTCCTCCGTCGACAGGAGGTTCGCCGCGCACTGCACCTGGATTTTCTGGAACAGCCCCTCGCGCGGCCGCTCCGCGCTCACGACCGTCCCGAGCAGGATCCCTTTCGGCATGCTCCCGTCGAACCCCGAAAAGAGGATCCGGTCGCCGGCCACGACATCCTGGGTGGGCGAAACGTATTTCAGCCGGCAGAGGGTGCCGCCCATCCCCTCCGCGACCGCGCGCACGCGGCTGCGCTCGACGATCACGTCCGCGGCGAAACGCCCGTCCGTGACGAGAAGGACCTCGGACAGGCCCCGGTAGGTCTTGTGGACCCGCCCGATCCCGCCGGCCGGAGTCACCACGGCCATTCCGGGCTCCACCCCCGAGTCGGAGCCCGCGTCGATGAAGATCGACTGGAACCAGGGGGAGACTTCGTGCCCGACCACGCGCGCACCGATCGTCTTTTTCTCGGCGGTCTCCGAGAACTGGAGCAGCCCCTTCAGGCGCCGGTTCTCGAGGAAGGCATCGCGGTTTTCCTGGAGTTTCTCCCGCAGGGCCGTCACTTCCCGCCGCAGCCGGTCGTTCTCCCGGGAAACCCCGACGAGCGCGATGTACCGATACCAGAAGGAGGAAACGCCCTGGTGGATGCGGTCGAGGGTGGCGTAGACGGGCTGAAACAGGAGGGATCCGGAAGCATGAACCGCGTCGGCGCGCGAAAGGGCCGCCGGGGGGCGCACGAAAAAATGGACGGCCCCGGAGATCAGGACAATCGCCGCGAGAAGCCGCCACCACTTTCTGAAGAAGGATCCCATCACTCGATCTTACGGCACAAGCGGCCGGGTTTCCGGCCGGCGTCTCAGCGGAGGGCCACCTGGCGCAGGAGATCCAGTTCGTCCAGCGCCTTGCCGGACCCCAGCACCACGCAGGAGAGCGGGTCCTCGGCGACGGTGACCGGCAGCCCCGTTTCCTCCCGGAGGAGCGCGTCGAGATTGCGCAGCAGCGCACCCCCTCCCGCCAGGACGATCCCGCGGTCGTAGATGTCGCCGGCCAGTTCGGGCGGCGTCTCCTCGAACACTCCCTTGACCGCGTCCACGATGATCCGGACGGGCTCGGAGAGCGCTTCGCGAACTTCGTCGGCGTGCAGCGTCAGGGCCTTCGGGACGCCGGACACCATGTCCAGCCCCTTCACCTCGGTGGATTCCGAGAAGCCCGGGAAAGCATTTCCGATGGTCACCTTGATGTATTCCGCGGTGGGCTCGCCGATCAGGAGGTTGTATTTCCGCTTCACGTATTGCAGGATCGCCTCGTCCATCTTGTCGCCCGCCACGCGCACGGACTGGCTCTTGACGATCCCGCCCAGGGAGATCACCGCAACCTCGGTGGTCCCGCCGCCGATGTCGACGATCATGTTCCCCGAAGGTTCGGTGATCGGCAGGCCGGCCCCGATGGCGGCTGCCAGCGGCTCCTCGATCAGGTAAACCTCCCGCGCCCCGGCGCTCTGGGCGGACTCGCGCACGGCGCGCCGCTCCACCTCCGTGCAGCCGTAGGGGACGCAGATGATGATCCGCGGACGGACCAGGGTGCGGTGCTTGTGCGCCTTCCGGATGAAATAGCGAAGCATCGCCTCGGTCACCTCGAAATCGGCGATGACCCCGTCCTTGATCGGGCGGATGGCGACGATGTTCCCCGGCGTACGGCCGATCATCCGCTTGGCCTCGATTCCCACGGCGAGGACCTTTTTCGCCCCGCGGCTGTCCCGGTGGACGGCGACCGCGGACGGCTCCGAGCAGATGATCCCCTCCCCCTTGACGTAGACGAGGGTGGTCGCGGTCCCGAGATCGATTGCAAGATCGTTCGAAAACAGCCCGAGCAGCCTGTCGAAAATCATCCGTCCCTCCGAAGGGAATGAGAATACCAGGGGGTTGCGGGTTATTCGGAGTATCTTAGCAAGGCAACCCCTCCATTGCAAACCTTTGGAGAAATTCCTCGAAACTCATTGAATTTACCCCTCAAGCGGCATTAACATGATTTGTTTGCAATTGACTCTTCCCCCTCACAGGAGACAAGGAAACGCCATGCTCGACGTCCTTCGGCGAAACGCCAGTTCGTGGGTCATAAAGATCATCCTGGGCTTCATCGCCATCACCTTCGTCTGGTGGGGGGTCGGGACGTATTCGGAGCGCGGCCGGGACGTCGCGGCGACGGTCGGCGGGGAAACCATATCGATGTCGGAGCTTTCCGAGGCGGTGTCCGGGCTGGAGAAGACGTACCGGGATGTCTACGGGGCCGCCTACAGCCCGGAGATGGCCAAGTCCCTCAACCTCCGGAAACAGGCGCTGGACACCCTGGTCCAGCGGACCCTTCTGCTCGAGGAGGCGCGGAAGCTCGGGCTTGCCGCCTCCGACACGGAGGTGCAGCAGGAGATCGCCGCGACTCCCGCCTTCCAGAGCAACGGGCAGTTCAGCGAGGAGCGGTATCGCGGCCTGCTTTCCTACAACCGCATGACCACGGCCAGCTACGAGGCATCGAAGCGCCAGGAAATCACCCTTCGAAAAATGGAGGGGCTGATCGCCGCCGGCTCCGGGGTCCCCGAGAGCGAGGCCCGGGACCTCTTCCTCCTGGCTTTCCGGAAGATCCGGCTGCTGGTCGTCCAGGCGGACCCGGAATCGGGCAAGGGCGTGCCGCAGCCGACGGAGGGAGAGATCTCCGCGAAATACGAGCAGTCCAAGGAGAGCTACCGGATTCCCGCGCGGGTGAAGCTCCTGGTGGCCCGTTTCGAGCCAGCCCATTTCGCCAAGGACGTGCCGCTCACCGAAGAGGAGATCCGGTCGTTCTACGAGGGGAACGCCGACAAGTTCCGGACCGAGGAGCTGCGGCTCGTCTCTCAGATCTTCATCCCGTATACGATGAAGGACAAGGAAGCCGTCGCGAAGCAGGTAACCGGGATCCTGGCCGAGGCCGGCAAGGGAAAGGACGATTTCGACAGGGTCGCCAGGAGGGTATCGAAAGCGAAGGCCGGGGAGACCTGGATGCGCCGCGCCGATGTGAGGCCGGAGGTGGCCGGTCCCCTCTTTTCATCGCCGGTGGACTCCATCGCGGGACCGATCGACGTGGGGGGCGGCTTCCTGCTCGTGCGGATCAACCGGATCAAGTTCCCCGAAAGCCTGCCCCTGGACAAGGTGAGGGACCGCGTCACGGCGTTGCTCCGGCACGAGAAGGGGAAGGACCTCGCGGTGATCAAGGCATACGAGGCTCACACCAGGGCCTCCTCGTCGAAGGACCTGAAGGGCGCCTGCTCCCCTTACGGGATCACGCCGGCGGAAACCGGGTGGACGGGCGACGAGAAGGACGGAGCGGTCCCCCAGCCGGTGGTCCAGGAAGCGCTGCTCCTGCCCGTAAGGGAGATCGGGCCGGTCAAGACGGTCGGGGACGTCCATTACCTCTTCCAGGTCGCCGCCAAGGAGGATTCCCGCATTCCCGCGCTGGCCGAAGTGCGGGAGAAGGTCGCCTCGGCGGTCCTGCGGGAGAAGAAGCGCGCTGCCGCCCGGGCGGAGCTGGAGAAGGCCGTCGCGGGCGCCGGGAACTCCGGGGACCTGGAGCAAAGGGCGAAGAAGGCCGGCCTGCCCCTTACGATGACCGCCTTCTTCCCGCCGCTCACCGGCCCCTACCCGGAAAGCGTTCCCGAGTCGGCGGATCTCCGGAAAATCCTGCTCTCCCTCTCGAAGAAGACTCCCGTGTACGGCAAGGTGGTGGAAGCATCGGGGCGGTTTCTCGCCCTGGCGTACGTCGACGAACAGCGCCCGGATGAAAAGGAATGGGCGGCGAAGAAGGAGGCCTTCCTCCGCGCCGTCGCCGAGCAGAAAAAGAACCAGATGATCGAGTCCTTCATCGCCGATCGCCGCGCGAAGGCCAAGGTGGAGATCAATCCCGAAGCGCTGAAATAAATGCGGGGAGTCTCCTCACGGCGGTTCCTGCGCGTGTGGATCGCCGCGCTCGCGATCGGACTTCTTTCCCCCGCGCCGGTTTCGGCGCAGCAAACCGGAAACGTCGTCGAGGTCCTGGACGGAGACACCCTCCGCATCCATACGGGAGGGGAAACCCGCACCGTCCGCCTGATCGGCATCGACGCGCCGGAACGTTCCCATCCCTCGCGGATGGTGGAGTTCCTGGCCGACGAAGCCGCCGCGTTCCTTGCCTCCCTGTGCGAGGGGAAAACCGTGACCCTGGAACCGGGAGACGAAGACGTCGACCGTCACGGGCGGCTCCTTCGCTACGTGCTTCTCCCGCCTCCCGACGGACGGCTCGTCAACCTGGAGATGGTCCGCCAGGGATACGCACGGGTCTACCGCAGTTTCGCGTTCTCCCGGAAGGCGGAGTTCCTCGATGCGGAAAGAGAGGCGCGGACGCGCGAAAAGGGGATCTGGCGGGAGAAGGGAATGGCGGAAGTGCGCTGGCTCCTTACCCAGCGCACCTCTGCCGTGGAGATCCTGCCGCTTCCCGGCGACCGGTACGCGGTCTTGTACGGCGGCATGGTGAAAACCGGCATCCCGCCCGGCAAGCTCGCCGCGACGGTCCGGGACGTCCTCCATTGGCGGGCGGGGAATTCGGACCGGGATTTCCGGGAGGCAGCGGCGAAAGCGGGGTTTTTCCCGGTCCCGGCCGCCGGCAAGGGCTCCGACGCGGCTCCGCCCGCGGCCTCCCCCTCTCCCGCTCCCTCCCGGACGCTTCCTGCCGAGGTGGTATCCTGGGAGGAGGCCGGCCGGGCCGTCGGGCGGGAAGTCGTGGTGGAAGGGACCCTGGTGCGCACGCACCGGGCGAAAAACGTCCTCTACCTCAACTTCCAT
>JBLNFH010000267.1:0-12880 GCA_050263475.1 Deltaproteobacteria bacterium | reverse complement strand
TCCCCGCGCCGTTGGCCCCGAGAAGCGCCACGATCTGCCCCCTCGGCACCACGAGGGAGAGGCCTTTCAGGACCAGGATCACGTCCGAATAGATCACCTCGATGTTGTTCACCTGGAGCATGTCGCCATCCCTTGGGACCGAATTGGAAACCGGGGCGGGCGTCGTTCTCCCGCCCCGGTCCGGTGGAAGGCCGGCATCACCGGCCGACGTTTGCCTACAGTCCGAGCCACTCCGCCTTGCGCGGGAGCTCGATCTGCTTCTTCGGAACCATCTTCCCCTTCTGGAACTCCAGGATGTTGACCGTCATGTGGGGCCGGTGATCGGTCGCCGTGAAAGTAATCTTCGCAGGCGTCAACCCCTGCGTGTCGAAGTCCTTCAGGGACTCCAGCGCCGCCTTCACCGTCTCGCCGGTGATCTTGCCCTTCTTGTCCGCACGCTTGAGCGCCTCGGTGAGCACCATCATCGATACGTAGCCGCGGATGTAGTGGGTCACCTGGGGCTGGTTCTTCGTGATCTGCATGAGCTGCTTCATCCCGGGCACCTTGTCGCCGTACACGGGGGAACCGGCCATCACGAGCACGCCTTCCTCGGCGCCCGCGGCGAGCTTGGGCGTCGTCTCGTCCGCGCCCCAGATGTTGCAGAAGAACTTGGTCTTCAGGCCGAGCTTCTTGGCGTCCTTCATGATGACGGCCGCCGAGTTCGTCGTCCCGCCGATCCACCCGAAATCGGCGCCCTTGTTCTTCACGGAGAGCATCTGCGAGTTCACCTCGATCGCCTTCAGGTCGACGATCTCGTCGGACAGCACCTCGAACCCCAGCTCCTTCGCGTATTCCTTGCCGCCCTTGATGGGCGCGATCCCGTACGGGACGTTCGGGTAGATGAAGACCACCTTCGGCGCCCGCTTCTCCTTCCAGTTGTCCTTCAGAAACTTCAAACCCGCGCGAAGCGCGGTGGTATAGTCGGCCGCGCAGAAGAAGTTGTACGGGCTCTTCTTCGGGTCGGTCAGGTGGGCCGAATAGGAAGCGGAGATATAGGGGATCTTGTCGCTCCCGGTGGTCGCGGAGAGCGCCTCCGTGTCGCCGGAGCCCCACCCCTCTATCGCCACGACGCCTTCCTCCTTGTACTTCTTGTACTGGTTCACCGCCTTGTTCTTGTCGTAGGCGTAATCGAACATCGGCATCTCGATCTTCTTGCCGTTGATCCCGCCGTGGGCGTTGACCCAGTCCTTGTAGTCCTGGACCCCCTGGGCGTAGGGCTTCCCGACTTCGCCCGTGGCGCCCGTCAGGTCGGCGAGGTGCCCGACCTTGATCACGTCGGCGGAAAACGCGACGCCCGAAAATGCGAACGCCAATGCCACTGCCATCGCGAAAACTCTCAACGTTCCCTTCCTCATGCTTCCCTCCTTATGGGTTCTGTTGGGTTCCCTGAAGCGCCGTTGACTCCGCTTTCCTTCCACTCGCCTCCCCCTCTTCCCCCTCCTTTCGTGACTGGATCTTTCGGCATGCGCGAGAGCCCCTCCACGATGCAGCCGGATTAATAAGAAAACGGATAGAGCTTCCAGTAGGCCTTGACCAGCTTCCACCGGTGGGCCAGCCCGTCGGGCTCGAAGATCAGGAACAGGACGATGATGAGCCCGAAGACCCCCTGCTCGAGCGAGGTGGCCAGCCGGGTGATGTCCGGGAAGTCGGCGGAAACCACGGTCGTGATGACGGAGAGGAGCTTCGGCAGCAGCATCATGAACACGGCCCCGAAAATGGATCCGATGATGCTCCCCAGCCCCCCGATGATGATCATCGCGAGATACACGATCGACACCCAGATGTTGAACTGCTCCGAAGAGACGAACTTCAGCGAGTGGCCGAACAGCGCCCCCGCCACGCCCGCATAGAACGAGGAGATCCCGAACGACAGGAGACGGTACTTGTAGAGGCTGATCCCCATGATCTCCGCGGAGATGTAGTGGTCCCGCACCGCCATGAAGGCGCGGCCCGTCTTGGTGCGCATCAGGTTCGTGGCGAAAAGGATCATGACCACGGCGATCGCCAGCACGATGTAATAGTAGGAACCGTCCGACTCGAAGGTGTAGCCCGCGATCGAGGGGCGGGGGACCACGATCCCGTAGCTCCCCCCGGTGACCGGCTCCCAGCGGATGAAGATCCATTCGAGGATGAACTGCGAGGCGAGCGTCGCGATGGCCAGGTAGAGGCCTTTCAGGCGCAGGGAGGGGATGCCGAACACCATCCCCGCCATGGCGGTCATCAGCCCCGCCGCGGGGATCCCGATCCAGAAGGAAAGCCCCATCTTCGCGGTGATGTACGCCGAGGTGTAGGCTCCCACCCCGAAGAAGGCCCCCTGCCCCAGCGAGATCTGGCCCGTGAACCCCGTGAGGATGTTGAGGCCCACCGCGCCGATCGAGGCGATGATGATCTGGAGGGCGACCCACAAATATTCGCTCTTGAGGAGGAACGGGAGGGCCAGGAGCCCCGCCAGGAAGAGCGCCATGCAGACCTTGATGAAGGGGGTCTGGAAGATGACGGCGTCCTTCTCGTAGGACGTTCGAAAATCGCCGCAATATTGCATCCGGTGGATCTCCTTGAAAAGAGCGGGTCCGTCGTTTCAGACGCGCTCGATTTCCTTCGTTCCGAACAGCCCGTACGGCTTGATCATCAGGATGATGACGAGGATGACGTACGGGGCGACCTCCTTCACGCCGCTCAAGTCCAGGTAGGACTTGCAGAGGCCGTCCGACAGGTTTTCCAGGATCCCGATGATCAGCCCTCCCAGCGCCGCCCCCAGGATGGAGTCGAGCCCGCCCAGGATCGTGGCGGGGAACACCTTGAGCCCGAAGTGGTACAGGGAGCTGTTGATCCCGTTGATGTTCCCGATGAGGACCCCCCCGATGCCGGAGACGACCGCGGAGATGATCCAGGAGAGCGCGAAGATGAACTTGACCGAGATCCCCATCGATTGCGCCACCTGCTGGTTGAAGGCGGTGGCGCGCATGGCGACTCCCGCCTTGGAGAACTTGAAGAAAGCCGAGAAGACGGCCAGCAGGAACATCGAGAGGACGAAGCACCAGAGGAACTCCTGGGAGATGGGGACCCCGGCGATCGTCACCATGTCCTGGGGGAACAGCTTCGGCTCGTACACCAGGATGTCGTTTCCCCAGATCGCGGTGACCAGCGACCGCATGACCAGGGAGAGCCCGATCGTGACCATGATGATGGAAATGATCGGCTCTCCGATCATGGGCCGCAGGATCAGCCTCTCGATGAGGAAGGCCAGGACCATCCCGAACAGGACCGTCAGCAGCAGCGCCGCCCAGAACGGCACCCCCATCTGGACGACGAAGGCGAAGCAGACGTAGGCCCCCACCATCAGCAGCTCGCCCTGCGCGAAGTTGACCACGCGGGTCGCCTTGTAGATGATCGTGAACCCCAGCGCCACCGCCGCGTAGATGCTCCCGACGACCAGTCCGCTGATGATGAGCTGCAGCAGGTATTGCGTCGTCATCGTTTCTCCCTCACAGTTCCTTGACGGCGAGCGTCGTCTTGATGTTCGACGTCTTGCCGTCCTGGTACTTGATCACGGCATCGATCGGGATCGACGCCTGGCCGGCGTACATCCCCTCGATCACGTGCCGGTATCGCTCCCCGACGAAGGCGCGCCGCACCTTCCGCGTTCGGGTCAGCTCGTCGTCGTCGGCGTCGAGCTCCTTGTAAAGGAGCACGATCTTCCGGATCCGGGTCGCCGCCGGGAGCGTCTCGTTGACCTTGGCGGCCTCTTTCGCGATCAGCTCGATGACCTCGGGCTTGCAGGCCAGGTCCGTGTAGGTGGTGTAGGAGATCCGCCGGCTCTCGGCCCACTTCCCGACATTGGGGTAGTCGATGCAGATCATCGAGGCGATGTAGTCCCGCTCGTTCCCCAGGCAGACGCACTCCTTGATGTACGGGGAGAACTTGAGCTTGTTCTCGATGAACTGGGGGGAGAACCGCGTGGCGTCGTTCAGGTGCATCACGTCCTTGACGCGGTCGATGACGATCAGGTGCCCGTCCTCCGTGAAGTAGCCGGCGTCGCCGGAGTGCAGCCAGCCGCCGGAAAGCGTCTTCCCGGTCTCTTCCGGGTTCTTGTAATAGCCCAGGAACACCGACGGGCTGCGGGAGAGGATCTCCCCGGTATCGGAGAGCTTGACCTCGGTCTCGGGAATCGGCTTGCCCACGGAGTCGAAGTTGATGTCCCCTTCCCGGTGGATGCAGGAGATCCCGGAGATCTCCGTCTGCCCGTAGATCTGCTTCAGATTGACGCCCATCGCGTTGAAGAACTTGAACACGTCGGGCCCCAGCGCCGCCCCTCCGGTCGACGCGGTCCGGATCCGCAGCAGGCCGAGCCGGTCCTTCAAGGCCCGGAACACGAGGTAATAGGCCAGCCGGTGCCTCAGGAGCAGCCCGAAGGAGGGATGCCGCTTCTTGAAGATCGTGTCCGCGTACTCGTAGCCGACGGGCACGGCCCAGTGGTACATGGCGCGCTTCAGCCACGAGGCGTCCATCACCTTCACCTGCACCGTGGAGGTCATGTTCTCCCAGATCCGGGGTGGGGAAAACATGATGGTGGGGCCGATCTCGCGGATGTTCTCCTGGACGGTTTCGGGCTTTTCCGGGAAGTTCACGGTGAAGCCGGTGAGCAGGGCGCTCGAGAGACACATCATCTGCTCGCCGATCCAGGCCAGCGGGAGGAAGGAGACGAACTCGTCCTTTTCGATCTTGGAGTCCACTTCCATCAGGTTCGCGGCCATCGTGAGGAGGTTCCGGAACGAGAGCATCGCCCCCTTGGGGAAGCCGGTCGTCCCCGAGGTGTAGCAGATGAGGGCCAGGTCCTCGAGCTTCGACGCGGCGACCTTTTTCTCGTAGAGCCCCGGCTCCCGCTGCTCGAGCTCCCGGCCGTAGTTTTCCACCTCCTTGAAATCGAGGAGGTAGGGCTCCTTGTAGCCGCGCATCCCGCGGGGGTCGGAGTAGACGATGTACCGGACCTTGGGAAGCTGCTCCTTCATGTCCAGGATCTTGTCCACCTGCTCCTGGTCCTCGGCCACCACGAACGTGGAGTCGGAGTGGTCGATGACGTAGGCGACTTCCTTCAGGGTGGAGTCCTGGTACAGGCCCAGCGGCACGGCGCCCGCCGCCTGTGCCGCGACTTCCGCCCAGACCCACTCGGGACGGTTGTCGCCGATGATCGCGACCTTGTCCCCGGGGGCCAGCCCCAAGGATACGAGCCCCAGGGAGAAGTATTTGACGTGTTCGTAATAATCCTTCCAGCTGTACTCCTGCCAGATGCCGAATTCCTTTTCCCGCATCGCGATCTTCCGGTCGCCGAAGCGCTCGGCGTTGTGCGCCAGGAGCTTGGGGAAGGTATCGAACCGGGCCAGGACCTCCTTTACCGCCGTCAATGGACCCCCTGTTTCCGCAGGAAATCGCCGTCCTCGCCGATGTAGGCGCTGATCACGTTCGGGTCGCTCGCGACTTCCCCCGGCTCCCCTTCGGAAATCTTCACCCCGAAGTCCAGGACGCTCACCCGGTGGCTGATATCCATCACCACCCCGAGATCGTGCTCGATCAGAAGGATCGTCACGCCCCATTCCTCGTTGATGTCGAGGATGAACCGGGCCATGTCCTCCTTCTCTTCGAGGTTCATCCCGGCCATCGGCTCGTCCAGCAGGAGAAGCTTGGGCTTGAGCGCCAGGGCGCGGGCGAGCTCGACGCGCTTGCGCAGCCCGTAGGCCAGCGTCCCCACCGGCTTCTTGCGGATGTTCTCGATCTCCAGGAAGTCGACGATGTCCTCAACCACTTTGCGGTTCTCGATCTCCTCGCGCTGCGCCGGGCCCAGGAAGATCCCGCCGGCGAAGAAACCGCGCTTGAGGAACAGGTGCCGGCTGAGCATCAGGTTGTCCAGGACCGTCATGTGATGGAAAAGGGCGATGTTCTGGAACGTCCGGGCGATGCCGAGCGCCGCGATCCTGTCCGGGTGCATCCCGGTGATCTTGCGGTCCTCGAAGAAGACCGCGCCCTGCTGCGGCTTGTAGACGCAGGAGATGCAGTTGAAGACGGAGGTCTTCCCCGCGCCGTTGGGCCCGATGATGGCGTGGATTTTTCCCCTCTCGACGGTGGTCCCGAAGCCGTTGATGGCCTTGACGCCGCCGAACGAGAGGTGGATATCATCGATCTTGAGCAGTGGCATTCGTGTTCCCCATGTAGGTGATCGTTAATATCTATAGGCAATCCCCGTGCCATCCACAACCGTTGTTTGAGAAAATTAACGCGAATAATATCATGGCTAAATTCGGTACATTACGTTGGAAGATATCATCCTAACCTTTTCGTTCCAGATTCAATAATATCCGCCCGAATGGCAACAATGCCAAGAAACCTGCCGGAAACTTTGGTAAATATACCAATAATACTTGTCAGGCGGAGACGCCGCAGGAGGGGGGCGCAGGGAGGTAAAGCGCACCCTTGAGGCTTCGCCGCAAGGGGAGCCACGACCGGAGTCCCCCTCCGAGGCGGCGCAGCCCGCGCAACGTTAGCGGGAGGTTTCCCCCTGCCGGTAATCGTCGAGGGCGATCCCGTAGCGCTTCATTTTCTCGGAGAAGTTCTTGTTGTCCATCCCGGCGGCCCTGGCGGCATCGGTGAGCTTGCCGCCGGAGCGGCGCAGGACCTCCTCGATGTACCGCTTCTCGAAGGAGGAGACGACGCGTTCCTTGGCTTCCTTGAACGGGACATCGGGGGAAAAGAGCAGCGCGTCCTCGCCGCCCGACGGAAACAGAAGATCGGTCGGGATGGCAAGCTCCCCTCCCCTCTCCCGGATGACCGCCCGCTCGATCAGGTTCTCGAGCTCCCGGACGTTGCCCGGCCACTCGTATGCCTGCAGGAGCGCGACGCTCCCCGGTGTAATCCGCGCGATCCGCTTCCCGCACTTGCGCGCAAACCGCGACAGGAAGATCTCGGCCAGGACGGGGATGTCCTCCTTCCGCTCCCGCAAGGGCGGGACGCGCAGCGGGAAGACATTCAACCGGAAGAACAGGTCCTTGCGGAACCTGCCCGCCGCAACTTCCTCCTCGAGGGACTTGTTCGTCGCCGCGATGATCCTCACGTCCACTTCGATCTGGCGGGTGCCTCCGATCCGCATGAACTTGCGCTCCTGGATGGCGGAGAGCAGTTTCGTCTGGAGCGTAAGGGGAACTTCGCCGATTTCGTCGAGGAACAGGGTGCCGCCGTCGGCCAGCTGGAAGAGCCCCTTGCGTTCGCTTGCCGCCCCGGTGAACGAGCCCTTCGCGAACCCGAACAGCTCGGACTCGAAAAGCGTCTCCGGGATCGCGGCGCAGTTGATCTCGATCAGGGGCCCGTTCTTCCTCGGGCCGCTGTAATGGATGCCGCGGGCGATGAGCTGCTTCCCCGTCCCCGTCTCTCCGGTCAGCAATACCGTGGTATCCAGCGCGAGGATGTTTGCCACGTCCTCCTGGAGGCGGCGCATCGCCCCGCTCTCGCAGACGACCGTCTTCCGGAACTCGAAGGTCTCCTGGTTCTTCGCGGCCCGGTACTGGTCCGCGACGCGCAGGTCGTGGATCTCCAGCGTCCGCCGGACCAGGAGCAGCATCTCGTCCGGCTCGAAGGGCTTGAGCAGGTAGTCCCCCGCCCCCGCCTTCATCGCGTCCACGGCGGTCCGGATGCTGCCGTAGGCGGTCATGAGGATCACGGGCAGATCGGGGAACTCCCGGTGGAGGGACCGCGTGAACTCGATCCCGTCGGCCCCCGGCATCCGGACGTCGCTGATCACCAGGTCGAACTCGTCGTTGGAAAGCTTCTCGCGCGCTTCCGGGACCGAGGACGCCGTGTCCACGAGGAAGCCCGCGGAAAGGATCGTCTTCTCGAGCGGCCTCAGGAAAATCTCCTCGTCGTCCACCAGGAGGATCTTGCGGTTCATCTTCCCGCACCTCCCGGCCCGAAGGGGACTTTCGGCAACCTCACCGAGACGACCGTGCCCTTTCCCGTTTCGGACGTCACGCGCACCTCCCCGCCGTGCAGCTCGACCAGGCGCTTGACGATGGGCATCCCGAGCCCCACCCCCTGCGCTTTCGTCGTGTAGAACGGTTGGAATACCTTGTCCCTCTCGGCCTGCCGCATCCCCGGACCGTTGTCCGACACCTCGAGGCGGACGAAGCCGTCCCTCCCTTCGATGCGGACCTCCACCTTGCCCGAGCCGTGGGGCGCCGCCTCGACGGCGTTCTTGACGATGTTGGTGATCACCTGCTTGATGCGGATGCCGTCCACCGTCGCGGTGCAGGCCCCGTCGCCGACGACGACGGAGACCTCGACCCCTTTCCGTTTCCAGTCCTCCTCCATGCCGAACACCGCCCCCTGCACGATCCGTGTGACGTCGTAGTCGTCCATCTGGAGGGCGATCTCCCGCGTGTAGTCCAGGAGCTCGTTGACGATGACTTCCATCGACCCCACCGCGTCCCGGATGTGCTCGACCACCTCGACCTCTTCCGCGCCGCGCTTCTCGTCGCGCAGCAGCCGCAGGCTCATCTTGATCGAACCCAGCGGGTTCCGGATCTCGTGCGCCACGCCCGCCGCCATCTGCCCGAGGGTGGCCAGCTTCTCGCTCTGGAGCATCTTGTGCTGCATCGCCTTGGTGTCGGTCAGGTCCTTGAAGGAGCAGACGAAGCCGATCGGCTTCCCGTGCTCGTCGATGATCTTCGCGGAGGACAGCAGCGCATCGGCCGTCGTGCCGTCCTTGCGCGCGATCTCCACCTCGCCCCGCCAGTGCCCGGTGCGGTAGGTGGAGCGCGCGATGATCCGCCGCTTCTCCCGGTACTCGGTGTCGCGGATGAGGAAGCTGAAGTCCTGTCCGATCATCTCCCCCTCCGTCCGCTGGAAGAGCCGGCACGCCCCCTCGTTGACGGTGATGATCCTGCCGTCGAAGTCGAACGAGACGACGCCGTCGTCGATGCTCCGGACGACGCTGGCCAGGAACTGCTCCTTCGCCTGGATCTCCTCTTCCTTGTGGCTGACCTCCTCCCGAGTGGTCGCCAGGTCCTTCACCATCTCCCGGTACGACTCGACCAGCGTCCGGGCATCGGCCAGGGAGAGCGGGAGCATGTCCCGGAGCACGTTCCTCGCGGCGATCACGCCGATGGATCCCGTGAGGATCTTTTCCAGGCGCTGCGGGAGGTCCATCTGGCGGATCACGGCCTCGCGGGTCTCCCCGCGCTGCTTGATCTCCCGGATTTCCCGGATGACCTCCTCGATCTCCTTGTCCTTTTCGTGGCCGGCGTACCTCGTGACGACCTCCTCGATCTCCTCCAGGGAGAGGTAGTGGGCCCCGGCCTGCGCCGCGGGAGGGAATTGGGCCGGCGGCACAAACCGTTCCGCGGGCGCCAGCGCGTGGAGGCTCTCGAACCGGCGGGCCGCCTCCCGCGTCGGCTCGACCAGGTAGGAGCCCGCGACGAACCCCAGGCAGTTCAGGAACAGGCTCCAGAAGACCGCGTTGCCGACCGGATCGACGGCGCCCATTCCCAAAAGCTTCGTCGGCACGAGCGCGGCGATCCCGAAGGGGCCGCGCGCGAGGAGGTCTCCCCCCACGAGCCCGGCCTTGACCATCGCGGGAAGCACGAGGGTGTAGAACCAGGCGGCAAACCCCATGCCGATCCCCAGCATCGCGCCGTGCGTACCGGCGCGCTTCCAATAGAGACCGCCGAAGACCGAGGGCCCGAACTGCGCGACCGCGACGAAGGAGATGATCCCGATCTCCATCAGGACCATGTTGCGGGACATGAGCGTCGCGTAGAGGTACCCCAGCCCGATGACGATCAGCATCGAGGCGCGGGCCGCCGCCAGAAGGTAGCCGTAGGCGTGGAACCCTTTCCGGAGCCGCAGGATCGCGGGGATCACGAGGTTGTTGGCCACCATCTTCCCCAGGGCGACGGAGGAGACCACCACCATGGCGGTGGCCGCCGAGAACCCGCCCATGAAGACGACGAGGCTCAGAGCTTTTTGTCCGGAGAGCATCGGGATGGACAGGATGTACTTGTCGCCCGCGGAGGCCGGCAGCCCCAGCAGCAGCCCGCCGAAGGCGATCGGGATGACGAACAGGTTGATCGCGAGCAGGTACAGGGGGAACAGCCACATCGCGGTCTTGATGTGCTTCTCGTCGCCGTTCTGCACGACGAAGATGTGGAACTGGCGCGGCAGGAGGATCACGTCGATGACGGCGATGACGACGTAGGCGAGCCACCGGGAATAGCCGTTCCCGGGGGAATCCGCAAGCGTGGTGAGGCGGCGCCACTCCGGGTGGGCGAGGACGCGCCCGTAGATGTCCCCCATGCCGTCGAATACGCCGTAGCAGACGAACAGCCCCGCGGCGACGAAGATCACGATCTTGACGACGGACTCCACCGCCACCGCCGTGAGAAGCCCCCCCTGGGGGCGGGTGAAATCGAGATACCGGCTCCCGAACGCCAACGCGAACGCTCCCAGGAAGAGGGACACCAGGAGCATCGGCTCCACGAACGCGAAATGCCCGGCCGCGGGACCCGCGATCAGATTGAAAGAAATCGAGACCGCCCGCAGCTGCAGGGAGATGTACGGCACGCTTCCCACGACCAGGAGCAGCGTGGCCAGCGGACCGATCCACGAGTGGCCGCCGTACCTCACGCTCAGGAAATCCGGCACCGAGGTGATGTTGTGGGTGCGGCATACCCGTACCAGCTTTCGCAGGAAGAACCACCAGACGAGGGCGAAAATCGAGGGTCCGATGAACAGCCCGAGGAAGGAGGCGCCGAATTCCGCGGCGTTGCCGATGCAGCCGTAGAAGGTCCAGGACGTGCAGTACACCCCGCCGGCGAAGACGTAGATGTAGCGATCGAGCCCCCGCGCGCGGATGGCGGCGAACCGCCGCTCCCCCAGGTACCCGATCCCGAAAAGGGCCAGCAGGTAGGCGGTGATCAGCGCCAGGACGGCGGTTTCGGAAAACAGGGGGGCGGGCATCCCGGCTCAGTCCCCCAGCTTCCTGGCGGCCAGGGCGAGCGCGGCGACCAGCACCCCCCACCCCAGGAACAGGTACAGGAAAAGGGACGGGACGCCCAGGACGGAAACCGCCCGGTCCGCGGCGCCGATGAACGGCCAGCAGGACCAGCAGAAGAACATGAACCAGAGCGCCTTCGCCAGGCCCTCTCCCCGCATCCGCCCCTCCGTTGCTTTCCCCGAATTTCTTATTGTACTATCAGAACTGGCATGGATGCTTCGGTACTGATCCCCATCGGTCTCCTCCTGGCGGGTTCGATCGCCATCATCCTGACGGTGTACCTGTCCCCGTGAAGCCGCTCGCCCTCGCCTCGCTGGCGTTTTTCCTTTTGTTGGCCGCCGACTCCCGGGCCGATATCTTCCGTTGGGAGGACGACTCCGGGACGGTCCACTTCACCGACGATCTCTCGAGCGTTCCCGCCTCCTTTCGCGGGAAAGCCACGAGGGTGATCCGGGAAGCTCCCCGCACCGCCGTGCCCCCCGCCCCCGCGCAGCCCGCAAACGGGGGAGCCGTATCGGCTCCCGCCCCTCCCCGCGAAGACCCCGCCGCGGCGGCTGCCCGGGAAAGGGAGGAGCTCTCGATCGAGGTCGAGCAGATGCGCGCCAAGATCGCCGCCAAGGAGAAGCTGATCCGGGTCGTCGAGGAACGGCAGAACCTCGCGATGAACCCGTACCGCTCGCGCGTCGTGGATCCCGGCGACCTGGAGCTGTACAAAAAATACCAGGACGAACTCCCGGGAGACCGCCAGAGGCTCCAGGAACTCGAATCCCGCCTCGAACGCCTCAGATAACCTGAAATTCCGCCGGCAGGGGCGCGACCACCCGCAACCGCTCTTTCGTGGCCGGGTGGGCGAACCTCACCTCCTCGGCATGCAGCATGAGCCGCACCGCCCCCGGCCCTTCCGGCGGCACCGCGCCGTAGCGCCGGTCCCCCACGATCGGATACCCCGCCGCCGCCAGGTGCGCCCGGATCTGGTGCCGCTTCCCCTTCGAGATGACCGCGCGCACGAGAGTGCACTCTCCCGCCCGCCGCACGGGCGCAACGGCGGTCCAGTAGCGCGGGTCCCTCTCGTTCCGGTCCTTGCGGACCCGGACCCGCTCTCCCCCCTCGGTCTCCAGCGCGAAGGAAAGGGACATCTCCCGATCCAGTTCGCCATGGACGAGGCAGACGTACGTTTTTTCGATGCGCCCCTTCTCCCGCTCGCGCAGCAGAAACTCGAACGCCGGGGGGGTAAGCGCCGCGGGGACCGCGCCGCTCGTGGCGTAGTCCAGCCGGGTAAGAAGGGTGAGCCCCGGCTCGCGCGATATCGCGGCGACGGACGGGTAGCGGAGGAGGAGGTATCCCGCAAGCGTCCCCTTCTCCGCGGGCCGATGCGGCTCGGTGTGCGCATCCGCCGGCTTGGAAAGCACGGCGACGTCGGCATCCCCGAAGAGCACCCCCGCGCCCGGCAGGTCGCCCGGCACAGGGAGCCAGTCCTCCCGATCGGCGACCCTGGAGACCCGGACCACCTCCCCCGCCCGGAGGATCCGGCCTTTCTTCGCGCGTTCCCGCTCCACGGAAACGTCCCCCGCGCCGATCGCGAACGTCACGCTTCTCGCCGGCAGACCGGGCAGCGTTTTCCGAAGGAATCGATCCAGCCGCACCCCGTCCATTTCGCGCCCGACGGTAAACTCCAGCGCTTCCTGCACGTTAACATCCCGATCTATCGATGGTTTTATTCGCCATTCTACCCCGCATGCGGGGATGGGGGGAAAGGATTTGCGCGCAGGAATTCCGTTGTTGACACCGCATTTGTATTCTGTATAC
>JBLNFH010000266.1:0-3920 GCA_050263475.1 Deltaproteobacteria bacterium | reverse complement strand
CGGCGCCCCGACCGGGGTGCACGAGAGGAGTGCACCCGCCGACAAAAAGGCCGCCGGGAACAGGATTCCCGGCGGCCCCAGAAAACGGAAAGGCCGCGGGAACCGTGCCGGTTCCCGCGGCCTGCGATGAGCGTTTCAGACTATGGCGTCAATCGCTCCCACAGCGGCGGGCCGGCCCCCCGGGTAGGGCGAGTAGGGCGAGGCCGCCGAGCCGCGTATTCTTCCTGGTGAGCTGCGCCGTTTCCATGGTGTATTTCAGGTTACGGAGAGGACCCCGTGTTTGTCAAGTGCCATCTTTGTGGAGAACCACCTCCTTCGGCGAGGCGATCCCCCCCGAGACCAGGATGCGGACCGCCTGCTCGACGGTCAGGTCCAGTCGCTGGGCCTTCTCCTCGGGGATGAAGAGCACCTCCCCCAGGTAGAGGTTGTTCGTGGGCACGCACACCACGACGAGCCTCCGTCCCTCCTTCTCCACCGTCTCGGTTCGGAACCCGAGGGCGTAGCTGTTCTCTTTCGGGTACTCCACCAGGAGGACTTCCTTGAAGGAGCGCGTGCTGTCCGGGGAGAAGGCATTGGTGAGCTGTTTCAGCGTGGTGTAGATCTCGGTGGTCGCCGTATCATTAAAAAACAGGTTGTTTTGCGCTTCGAGCACCCGCTTCCCGATGACGTTCCGGGCGAACAGGCCGACGAGGAGAATGATCACCAGGCCCGCAAGGATCCCCGTTCCGGGGATGTGCGCGCTCCCCGGAACCGTCACCCGGAGGATCCCGTCGATGACGGGGGAGAAGAGATCGTCCACCTTTTCGAAGAACCAGATCAGTATCGCGACGGAGAGCACGAGGGGGCCGATGACGAAGACCCCCGTGAGGAAACTCTTTTTCAGGTCGATGCGCACGGATGTATTCTATCCTGAGCGCCCGGATTCACAAGTACCGTCGCTTACGGGCGCCGCGGAGGTCAATAGCCCATGGATCACGTGGTGGTGATGGCGGGCGGTTCGGGGACGCGGTTCTGGCCGGAGAGCCGCCTGCTCCGCTCCAAGCAGTTCCTCAACCTCACGGGGCAGGGGCCCATGATCCGGGAAACGATCCGGCGGCTGTTCCCCCTCCTGCGGAAGGAAAGCGTCTGGGTAGTGGCCGGCGAAAAGGACGCCGCGCATCTCTCGCCCCGCGCCCTCGGCATCCCCTCCCGGAACGTCCTGCTCGAGCCCGAAGGGAGGAACACCGCCCCTGCCGTCGCGCTGGCGGTCGCCCATATCGTCCGCCGCGACCCCGGGGCGGTGATCGCCGCCACGCCCTCGGATCACGCCGTCGCGGACGAGCGCTCGTTCCGTGCGGTGCTTCGGGAGGGCTTGCGCGCGGCGGGGAAAACGCGGCGGTTCGTCACCCTCGGGATCCCCCCCGGCTACCCGGCCACGGGCTACGGCTACATCGAGCGCGGAACGCTTTTCGGGGACGGGGGCAAGGCCGTCTACAACGTCCGGCGGTTCGCCGAGAAACCCGCTCTCGCCGCCGCGCGCCGGTTCGTGAACTCCGGCCGGTTCCTTTGGAACAGCGGCATTTTTCTCTTTCGGGCGGACACGTTCCAGGACCGCCTGTCCCGCTTCCTCCCGGAGGTCCACGCGGAAATGGAATCGGCGTTCCGTTCGTTCGGTAGGAAGGCATTCCGCGGGAACCTGCATGCGGCCTATCGACGCATGCCGTCCATCAGCATCGACTACGGGATCCTGGAGAAGGAAACCGGGATCCTCGTCGTCCCGTCCGATTTCGGCTGGAGCGACCTGGGCACCTGGCGGTCGCTCCACGAGTTTCTGGGAAAGCCGGGGGAGAACGTGACCTTCGGGAATGTCATCCTCTCGGACTGCCGCAACACCCTCATCCGGTCGGATCGCGGCCTCATCGCCGCGGTGGGGATGGAGGACGTGGTCGTGGTCCGCAGCGGGGACGCTGTCCTGATCTGCCCGAAGAGCCGATCGGAAGAGGTGAAACGGATCGCGGAGGAAGTTCGAAGGAGAACCCCCTCGTTCGCCTGAAGAGGGAGAGCGGCCCCTCCCATCCGTCACCAGACGGGATCGGCCGCATTACCCGAAACAGGGAAGGAAATCGGTCATCCCACCGGCAGGCGGTTTGAGACAGGCGGAAGGAGGACCCCATGTTGTGGACGATCGCCGTGGTGCTGCTCATTCTGTGGCTGCTGGGCCTCGTGAGCAGCTACACGATGGGGGGATTCATTCACATCCTGTTGGTCATAGCCATCGTCGTAGTGCTGGTCAGGATCATTCAGGGGAGAAAGCCCCTCTAATCCGCGCATTGCACACGGATAGACTTCTTGCCCTGTTTCCTGTCCTTCGGTTTTCGCCAAGGATTATTCGAACACATCACCGAACAGGGTGACGATCTTCCGGACCTCGAACTCGCAGGTCCCCTTCGGAATGGTGACCGTCACCATATCGCCGACCTTCCGGTTCAGGAGCGCGCGGCCGATCGGCGCGGCGACGGAGACGAAATTTCTCTTTCCGTCCGCGACTTCCGGGATGACGAGGGTGTAGCGGACGGTATCGCCGGTATCGAGGTTTTCCACCGTCACCTCGCTTCCCAGCCCGGCGCGGTCCCGGGAGATGCTTGAAATATCGATCCGGGAGAGGTCCGCGAGGCGCTTCTGGATCTGTCCCATCCGCGCCTGGAGCGTGGACTGGCGCTCCTTGGCGGCATGGTACTCGGCGTTTTCGGAAAGGTCGCCGTGCGCCATCGCGGCGCTGATCTCCTTCGGCAGATTGACCCTGAGCTCGGTCTCGATCCGCCGCGCTTCCTCCTCCAGTTTCTCCCTGGCTTCCCGAAGAATATCCAATGCCGGCAACGACCTCCTACTGCTCCATCGTGAATTCCTGCATGTCGAACCAGAAGCCGTTCTGACCGATGGAATCGATCTCGGCCTTCAGGATCCTGGCGTGCATGTCCTCTTCCTTGGCCAGCGCCAGGAACAGCTCCTTCGCCTCTTTCGATTGGGCGCCCTTGGACAGCTCCAGGTACGACTGGTTCGCCGCGATCTCCTTGTCGATCGCCACCTCGAGGATCCGGACCTCGTCCGCCCGGGCAAGCTTGTCCGCATCGATCTTTTCCAGCCGGGAACTTTTGGGGATCACCGCCGCCACCGCCTCGGCCTCGCTGGCATGCGGGATCACCCAGGACTTCCCCTGCAGGTACGAGGAGAGGTGATCCTCGAGCTTGTTCATGTGCCCCACCTCGTCGGACGCCAGGTTGATCAGGACGTTCTTCGCCTTGACGTCCTTGATGATCTTGGCCAGGTGGAGGTAGGTGGTGATGGCTTCCTTCTCCTTGTCGATCGCCTTGTGGAGCACTACGACGATTTCCGGCGCCTGCATCGGTCGGTCCCCCTTATCGTTGATGTGGCAGCATGGTGCGATCCGCGTGATCAGTGAAACACCAGTTTCCCGCCGTAGTGGCCCTCGACGACACAGGCCCCCGCGCATCCCGCAAGCAGCCCCGCGCGGAGCCATCCCAGGCCCGACATCGGCAATTGGGCGACCCCCGGGTCCAGGGTGCGCACCACCAGGGCGCTGAGGGAGAGCCCGACCAGGATGAACCCGGTGACGATCTTGATCCGGAACACGGAGGTCATGTACCCCTTGTACCGGATCTTCCAGTCGAGGTAGCCCGTGATCATCGTCACGGGAGCGGCGAGAAGGCCGAATGTGGCCGTCAGGTAGGCTCCCTTCTCGAAGAGATCGTTCCCCGTGATCAGGTACAGGACGAGGGATGCGAACGCCACGGGAAAGAGTGCCTGGGGAAAATGAACCAGAATAGGATGAAAATAGATCCCCTCCGGCAGCTTCACACGGACCCTCCCTGGAATTCCGCGAGGCGCACTTGCCTCCTCGCCGGAGATGCAGTTTTTAGATG
>JBLNFH010000265.1:0-5013 GCA_050263475.1 Deltaproteobacteria bacterium | reverse complement strand
AACCCCTCGAAGGCGAAGTGGTCGGTGGGAAGGCCCGAGACCACGAGCGCCGAGATGAGCGCCGACGGCCCCGGGACCACTTCGAGCGGGATGCCCTCGTGGATCGCTTCCCGCACGAGCTCGTACCCCGGGTCGGAGATCGCGGGCGTCCCCGCGTCGGAGACCAGCGCCACGCTTTCCCCTTCGGACAGTCTCCGCAGCAGGACCCCCCCGGCGCGCTGCTTGTTGTAATCATGGAAGATGAACATCGGGGTCCGGATCTCGTAGCGGTTCAGCAGCTTCACCGTGCGGCGGGTGTCCTCGCAGGCGATGACCGATGCCTCCCGGAGAACGCGGATCGCCCGCAGCGTGATGTCTTCCAGGTTCCCGAGCGGTGTGGCGACGATATAGAGGGTCCCCTTGCCCATCGGCGGCCTCCTAGAATTTCCTGCGGTCCACGACTCGTATCGCCTTCCCTTCCGGCCGCTCGATCGTATCCTTTCCCACCAGCTTCACCTCCACGGCGATCCCCAGCTCGTGCGCCAGCCGTTTCCGGATCGTGTCCCCCAGGCCGCTTTCCTGCCGCCGGTCGGAGAAGGGCACGCCCGCCGCCTCGACCAGCACGGTGACCTCGTCCATCGCTCCCTTCCGGTCGACCACGATCTGATAGTTCGGCTCGGTCCCCTCGATCCCCAGGATCAGGGATTCGACCTGGGAGGGGAAGAACTTCACCCCCTTGATGATCAGCATGTCGTCCGTCCGCCCCACCACCCGTGCCATCCGCCTGCCCGTCCGGCCGCACGGGCAGGGCTCCTCGATGATGCGGGTCAGATCCCGCGTCCGGTAGCGGACCATCGGGAACGCCTCCTTGGTGAGCGTCGTGATGACGAGCTCGCCCTTCTGGCCGGCCGGCACCGGCCGGAGCGTCTCCGGGTCGATCACCTCCACGAGGAAATGGTCCTCGCTGATGTGCAGCCCCTTGCGCTCCCGGCATTCGCCGGCCACCCCCGGCCCGATGACCTCCGACAGCCCGTAATTGTCGGTGGCGACGATTCCGAGGGCGTCCTGGAGTTCCTGCCGCATCGCCTCGGACCACGGCTCCGCGCCGAAGAGGCCGTACTTGAGGGAAAGCGCCGAGACGGGGATCCCCATCTCGCGGATCGTGTTGGCGACCAGCATGGCATAGGACGGGGTCGACACCAGCGCCGTCGTCTTGAAGTCCTTCATGATCTTGATCTGGCGGGCCGTGTTTCCCGCGGACGCGGGGATCACCGAGGCGCCGATCCGCTCCGCGCCGTAGTGCAGGCCGAAGCCGCCCGTGAACAGCCCGTACCCGAAGGACACCTGGACGACGTCGTCCTTGGTCACGCCCCCGGCGGTGAGGACGCGGGCCACCAGGTTGCTCCACATCTTGATGTCGTTGCGCGTGTACCCCACGACCGCCGCCGTCCCCGTCGTGCCCGAGGAGGCATGGATGCGGACGACCTCCCGCAGCGGCACCGCGAACAGCCCGTAGGGGTAATTCCCGCGCACGTCGTCCTTCGTCGTGAACGGCAGCCGGGGGAGATCGGCAAGCGACCCGATGTCCTCCGGGGCGATCCCCATGCCGTCGAATTTCTTCCGGTAGAAGGGAACGTGCGCATAGACACGGTTGAGCGTTGACTGCAGACGCTCGATCTGTAGCTGCTCGAGCTCCTCGCGGTCCAGGCACTCCTTGTCGGGTTCCCAGTACATGGCGCCCTCCGTTCCGTTACATCTGGCCTTCCGCGTCGAGGTCCCGCCCCAGGTAGGCGCGCTGCACCTCGCGGTTCGACAGCAGGTCCTCCGCCGTTCCTTCCATGATGATCCTGCCGGTTTCGAGAACGTACCCGCGGTCCGCGATGCCGAGCGCCGCCTTCGCGTTCTGCTCGACGAGCAGCACCGTGTTGCCCTCCTGGCGAAGCCTCGTGACGATCGCGAAGATGTCCCTGATGATCAGCGGCGCGAGCCCCATCGAGGGCTCGTCCATCATGATGAGCTTCGGGCGGGCCATGAGCGCCCTGGCGATGGCGAGCATCTGCTGCTCGCCGCCCGACAGCGTGCCGGCGAGCTGCCGCTCGCGCTCCTTCAGCCGGGGGAAGATCCCGTAGACGCGCTCGATGTCGTCCCGGACCGCATCCCCGAGCCGCCTCCGGTACTGCGGATACGCGCCCAGGAGGATATTCTCCCGGACGGTCATGGGGGCGAACACCTGCCGCCCCTCGGGCACCATCGAGCAGCCGCGGAAGACGATCCTCTCCGGCGGGAGGGCCCCGATTTCCTGAAGATCGAAGATAATTTCCCCGGAGCGCGGCCGGATCAGTCCCGAGATCGTCCGGAGGAGGCTGGTCTTCCCCGCGCCGTTGGCCCCGATGATCGTCACGATCTCACCGGCCCGGATGTGCATCGTGACTTTTTTGAGCACCTTGAGCCTGCCGTACCCCGACTCGAGGTTCATGATCCTCAGCATCCGTCGTCCCCCAGGTACACGCGGATCACTTCCGGGTTCTTCTGGATGGAGAGGGGCCGGTCCTCGGCGATCTTCTGCCCGTAGCTCAGCACGACGACCTCGTCCGAGATCTTCATGACGAGCGACATGTCGTGCTCCACGAGCAGGACGGTGACCCCCATGTCGCGGATCCTCTCGATCAGCCGTCCCATGTCGTTCGTTTCCCGCATGTTCAGGCCGGCCGCCGGCTCGTCGAGCAGGAGAAGCTTCGGCTCGCAGGCGAGCGCCCTGCCGATCTCGACGACGCGCTGCTGGCCGTAGGCGAGGCTGCTGGCCTCCGTCCGGGCATGGTCCGCGATGCCGAGCAGGTCCAGGATCTCGAGGCTCTTCTCCCGGATGCGCCGCTCCTCCTTCCAGGTGAAGGGGAGATTCAGCATGCCGGCGAAAAATCCCGCCCGGCTGTGGACGTGGCGGCCGACCATGACGTTCTCGAGGACCGTCATCTTCGGAAAGAGGCGGATGTGCTGGAACGTCCGCACCATGCCCAGGGAAGCGATCCGGTCGGGGGACAGGTCGTGGACCGACGCCCCGCCGAAGACGATCTCGCCGCTGTCGGGCTCCAGGGCCCCGGAGATCAGGTTGAACAGCGTCGTCTTGCCGGCGCCGTTCGGCCCGATCAGGGCCTTGATCGACCCCTGCGCCACGTCGAAGGAAAGGCCGTCGATGGCCTGAAGGCCGCCGAAGCGCTTGCTGACCGCCCGGACCGAGAGGAGCGTCACGGCGCTTCCTCGTCGGCGGGCTCCCGGGACACCAGCCGCTTCAGGTCGGAGAAGAGATGGCGCCGCAGCAGCCCGTCGGGCGCGAACAGCATGATCAAAATGAGGATCGCGCCGAAGACGGTGTCGTCAAACGTCCCGAAATACCCGCGGAGGGAGAGGTAGTTCAGGACGAGGCTCATCACCAGGGCGCCCCACAGGTTCGCCATGCCGCCGATCGCGACGATCGCCACGTACCGCACCGACTTCATGACCGAGGCCTCCGACGGACCGATGCCCCCGTTGTAATGGGTGAGGAAAACGCCGGCCAGGGAGGCGAAGACCGCGCTCAGGACGAACGTGTTCAGCTTGTACCGGGCGGTCGGGATGCCCATGGTCCCCGCCGCGTCCTCGGCGCCGTGGACCGCCGTAAGCGCCCTTCCCACCCGGGACTGGATCAGGTTGAGCAGGAGCACCATCCCGAGGATGACCAGGCCCCACGCCAGGTAGTAGTTGGAGACCCGCAGGGAGGAGCCCCCGGAGATGACGAGGCCGGGCACCAGGGGGAACCCGGGGACGTCGGAGATCCCGTCCGCCGCCCCGAGGAACTCGGTCCCGAGGACGATGCGGTAGATGATGATCCCGAACCCCAGGGTCGCCATGGCCAGGTAGTGGCCCTTGAGCTTCAGGACCGGCCCCCCGACCAGGTAGGCGATGAGAACGGTCAGGAGGATCGCCGCCGCGCAGGCCAGCCACGGGTGAACCGTCAGGAGCGTCCCGCCGTAAAAATCGGTGCGGCTGACGAGCGCCCCCGTCTTCTTCAGCAGGGACGCACCCCCACCTCCCTGGTACGGCGAGAAGTCGTGCGTCGTCAGGAACGCCGACACGTATCCGCCGATGGCGAAGAACCCGGCGTGGCCGAGCGAGATCTGACCCGCGTACCCGATGAGCATGCAGAGCCCGATGATCAGCAGCGAATAGTAGGCGGTCATCGTCAGCTGGGTGAGGTGATAGCCCGCGCCGGCGAAGTGGGTCGCCAGCTGGATCGCGACGACGAGGACGGCGAACGCGGCCACCATGGAATATCGTCGCGCCATCAGAACTCCTTGAGCCGTGCCGCCTCGGCGCTGCCGAAGATTCCGCTCGGCTTGACGAACAGGATGAGGAGCAGGATGGCGATCGAGATGGCTTCCTTGTAGGCGGTGGGCAGGATCCAGATGCTGAACGACTCGAGCACCCCCAGGATCATGCCGGCCCCGACCGCGGCCGTGCTGTTCCCGAGGCCGCCGAGGATCGCGACGGTGAACCCCTTGATGGCCAGCGGCGTCCCGCTGTCGTACTGGACGTAGGTGATCGGGCAGACGACGGCCCCGCCGACGGCGCCGATCGCGGCGCTGAGCACGAACGAGAGGGTGACCATGTTGCCCGCGTGGATGCCGCAGAGACGGGCGGCGTCCCGGTTGGCGGAACAGGCGCGCATCTGCCTTCCCAGCATCGTCAGGTTGAAGAAGGCGGATAACGCCGCGACCGCAAGGGCGCCGGCGCCGACGACCCAGAGGATCTGGGGGGAGATGTACACCCCTCCCAGCTTGAGGGCGGACACCGAGGAGCCGGTGAAATAGGGGAGCGCCCGGACGCTTTCCCCCCAGACGTGCAGCGCGGTCTCCCGGATCAGGATCGAGATGCCGATGGTGATGATGACCATCCGCAGCACGGAAGGCTTGTAGAGCCAGCGGATGAAGAGGATCTCGATGCCGGCGCCGACGATCATCGTCAGGGCGACCGCGCCCAGGATGGCCAGCGGCAGCGGCA
>JBLNFH010000264.1:0-6452 GCA_050263475.1 Deltaproteobacteria bacterium | reverse complement strand
GAGGCCGTTTTAATGTATACTGTATACAATCATGCGCTCCTTTCCACCCAACCGGGGCGCCGCGGGCGCGTTTGCGCCCCGGGCGCCGCAGCCCTTGACCCGGCAAAGGAGGACGACATGCCCCTGTCCCATCTTCTCCTCTACGTTATCGTATTTGCCGCCGCATTCGCCTTCGGATGCGCCCACGGGGTAAAAAGCGACATCGCCGATCGAAGGAAGGCCGTTTCCTAGGTTGGCGACCGCATGAAAACCACCGTTCATTCGTGTGCTCGCGGAGGCCGATGATGGGTATTTGGAGTTTCTGCAGAAGGTGCGGATGGCACAGCACGGGAAAGTTCGACGCGTGTCCCCGCTGCGGATCCAAGGCGGTGCGCCACTTCGACACCGATCCCCTGCCGAACGTCAAAGGCAGCCTGTTCTCGGCCAAGGCGGAGAAGGGATCCTGGCAACCTCAGAGGACGCCGAAAGAAAAGGCGAAACGGGGGTGAAGGGGGGAAAATAATTTAATCTTTTCCCGCCGTTTTCCGAAGAGTTCATGGGGCGACGAATCTTCGGGGAGGATTTCCCACGGTTTTCCCATGAACCATTTCATCAAGTTCAGAAACAGCATCGCCATCCCGATTATCCTGATTTTACTGTCACTTACAACGGCTATCCTCGTGGCGGGGTACTACATCAACGAGCAGGTCTTTTACAACGTTTTCGAAGAGAGGGAAAAAAGCAAGGCCAGCAATATCAACCTGACGATCGAATCCCTGATTTCCAGCGAGGTCAAAAGAATCAGCAGTTTTGCGAAAGTGCTGAAACGGGATACGGACGTCGCATATGCGCTCTACCATTACAAGCTAAGCCGCGGGGACCGGAAGCCCCTGAAACAGGTCATGGATCAGCTGTACGCGCAAATGAACCTGTCCGTGTTCATCATGGCGGATCCTGCCGGCAAGATCCTTTACCAGACCAACAAGGATCCCGGCGAAGGGAAACTGGAATCGCTCGGCGCCTTCAACAAGGCGCTGAAGGGGGAGCAGGTCATCACGGCTGCCGGCTCTCCCAGCGGATGGGGATTGTTGGCGCTCGTTCCGATTTACACGTTCGATACCCAGAAACCTGCCGGGATCCTGATCCTCGGAAGGAAAATCAACGACGACTTCGCAAAAAAGATCGCCCGGGAATCCGGCAACCAGGTGTTTCTTGCAACCCCCGAAGGTTTGATCGCCGGGTCCTACCAGGACCGCAACCCCTCGGCCCTGGACCTGTCCCTCGTGAGAAAGTGCCTCTCCGATAAACAACCCCTGTTCCTCGCGGACCGCCGGAATTTCCGGTCGACCACCTACGTCCCGTTGAAGATGGTCGATGCGGAATTCTGTCTCGTCCTCGAGACGGACATCAGCATGGTGAAGGACCTGCTCAGCAAGAACAAGGTGAAGATGGCCCAGTGGGGGGGGATCATATTCTTCTGCGTCGCATTGGTCGGCGGGGCCATGACGTTCGCCCTCATTCGTCCGCTGAACGATTTGCAGGAGAAAGCCCGGAAAGTCGTCCGGGAATATTCCGGGGATGATTCCAAGGCGGTTCCCCGGGGGAACGAGATCACGACGCTGGTGCGGGCCATCCACCTGATGGTGGAAACCATCCGCGACCACATCACGGAATCGAAGCGTGCGGCGGAGGCGCTGCGGCAGAGCGAGGAACACCTCCGGCAGGCCCAGAAAATGGAAGCGATCGGAAAGCTGGCGGGCGGCGTCGCCCACGATTTCAACAACCTTCTCTCGGTGATCACGGGGTACAGCGAACTGCTGTTGGCCAAGCTGCGGACGGGCAGCCCCGGCCTGCACGAAATCGAGGAAATCCACAAGGCGGGCGAACGGGCGGCCTCGCTGACCCACCAACTCCTCGCCTTCAGCCGCCGGCAGGTCCTGATGCCGAAACCGCTCCTGCTGAACGAGTCGGTAGCCAGCCTGGAGAAAATGTTGAAGCGCCTGATCGGGGAGAACATCGAGCTGGTCACGAACACCGATCCCGATCCCTGGAAGGTCCTGGCGGACCCGATCCAGATCGACCAGATCCTCATCAACCTCGCCGTGAATGCCCGGGATGCGATGCCGGGAGGCGGCAAGCTTTCCATATCCACGTTCAACAGGGAGTTCCATCTCCCGCTGGTCGAAGGGGCCATGACCCTGCCGGCGGGACCGTACGCATGCCTGGATGTGACCGATACCGGATGCGGCATGGACCGGGAAACTCTCGGTCGCATCTTCGAGCCTTTCTTCACCACGAAGGAACAGGGAAAAGGCACGGGGCTCGGCCTGGCCACGGTTTATGGAATCGTGAAGCAAAGCGGCGGATTCATCCGCGTTCTCAGCGAACCGGGACGCGGAACCACGTTCATCGTCTATTTTCCCCGCACGCTGGCCGCCGAGTCCGCCGGCGAACCGACGGAAACCGAACGGAAAGGAACGCACGGAAACGAAACCGTTCTCCTGGTCGAGGACGAAGAGATGGTCCGCGAATTGGTATCCGAAACGCTTCGAGGGTTTGGATATTCCGTTCTCGAAGCCCCCGATGGACAGGAAGCCGTCGCGGTGAGCGAGAAGTACCGCGGGACCATCCATTTATTGATCACCGACGTGGTCATGCCCGGAATGAACGGGCTGGAACTGGCACGAAGGCTGAAATCGACCCGGCCCGATCTCCTGCTGCTGTTCATGTCGGGATATTCCGAAGAGGCGGTCAACGAATTGGGCGTCATGGGTCTCGGGGAGGTATTTCTTCAAAAACCGATCACGCCCTCGCGGCTCTCGGAAAAGGTTCGGGAACTCCTGTCGGGAGGCGCAGCCGTTTCCCCCGCGTAGTTCTACTTCTCCACGATCACGTGCTCCTGCCGCAACCCGCCCACGACCAGCGTCACCCTGGCGCCGGCCTTCAGCTTCTTGTTGAGATTTCGAATCAGGATGGAGTGAGCAGACGGATCGGACGGAATTTTCGTTTCCGCCAGCCGGCCGATGCGCTTCAGGCGCACGATGTAGTACTTCTCCCCCGTCGATTCGTCCATCAGGTAGGTGTTGGCAGGATCGGCGTCGAATTTCTCTTTCCCGTGCACCCGAAACCGGACATCCACGAACTCATTCTGGGAAGCAAGCCTGCAAGCGGTCACTTCGATCCTGGAAAGAACCGCCGGAGGCGGCAGCGGCGGCAACGACGGCAACGACGGCGCCCGAACCATTTCCCGGGGCGAACACGCCTGCAGAAGAGAAAACAATGCGAGAGGAAGGAGGAACCGGTGGATCTTTACGCAGCCATTCCTCGACAGGCCCGATTCCATCATGACGGCGGAATAATAACACAATCCATCGGCGGAGGAGGGCTAGTCCAGGTCGATATCGCGGACCGGCCTGGGAGCCGGTTCGTCCTTGGCTTTTTCGAGGAAGTCCTTGAACTTCTTTTCCATCGTGGCGCTGCGGCCTTTATCCGCCTCGACGATCTTGCGGAATCGATCGTGGATGCGGGACGTTTCTTCCTGTAGGACCTGCGGGGCGTCCTTCAGTTCGGCTTCCTTGCGCGGGTTGACGGGCTCACGGCTTTCCAGAACGAGCCCTCGCGCGGCATCGATCACGAGATGCGTCCCGCAACACGGGCAGTCCACCTGGACGGTCGGTCGGTCATCGTTCGGATCGGGCATCGGCGACTCCCCCCTTCCATTCTTCTCTTCCTCTTCATTATCGCAGAAACCGCCGCCGCCCGCTCCCGGCCGGCGGCAGTTCGGCACCGATGGAACGTGGTATAAATTATAACCATGCGCGCCCGGACCGAAAACCTTTTCGCGGACGGCCGCCGCATCGAGTGCGCCTGGCACGGCCCGGGGCCGGCCGAGGCGCCCACGCTCGTCTTCCTGCACGACGGAATCGGGTGCGCGGCGACGTGGCGCGACTTCCCCGAGGCGCTCGCCCGCAACACGGGCTGCGGGGCGCTCGTTTACAGCCGCGCCGGATACGGGGGCTCCGATCCCGTACCGCTTCCGCGGCCGCTCACCTACATGCACGACGAGGGGTTCCAGGCCCTTCCGGAGATCCTCGACGCAGCCGGGATCCGCATCGCCTTCCTGGTCGGGCACAGCGACGGGGGCTCCATCGCGCTCCTTCACGCTTCTACCCCGCGGGCCATGCCGCGGGTGCGCGGGCTGCTGCTGGAAGCCCCGCACGTGTTCTGCGAGGAGATCACGGTGCGCTCCATCGAGGAGGCGCGCCGGGAATACCTTCGCGGCGACCTGCGCGAAAAGCTGATGCGCTTCCACGGCGGGAACGTCGACTGCGCCTTCTGGGGCTGGAACGGGGCCTGGCTGGATCCCGGGTTCCGCGCCTGGAACATCGAGGAGCGACTGCCCTCCGTCAAGGTTCCGGTGCTCGTGGTGCAGGGCGCCGACGACCCGTACGGGACCCTGCGCCAGGTCGATGCGATCGAGCGGCAATGCGGCGGGCCGGTCCGGCGCTGCCTCCTTGCGTCGTGCGGCCACACCCCGCATCGCGAACGGCGAGAGCCGACGCTGGCGGCAATGACCGCGTTCCTCCGCGAATTCCCGGAAATCAGATCGAGATGACGATTTTTCCGAAGTGGGCCCCGCTCTTCAGGTAGCGGTAGGCTTCCCTCGATTCGAGGAAAGGAAACACCCGGTCGATCACCGGTTTCAGGCCGTGCATCCCCATCGCCCGCAGCATGTCCACGAACATCTCCCGGGAGCCCACGTAGATCCCCTGGATCCGGATCCCCTTCATCACCACCGGCAAGGGATTGACCTCGCCCGTGTTCCCCGAAAGGACCCCGATCAGGCTGATGTGTCCGCCCACGCGCACCGCCTTCAGGGATTTTTTCATCGTTTCCGCGCCGCCGACCTCCACCACGTGGTCGACTCCGCGCCTGCCGGTCAAATCCCACACCCGGGTTTCCCAGCCCGGTTCCGCCTTGTAGTTGATGACGTCGCTTGCCCCAAGCTTCCTCAACTTTTCCATTTTCCCGTCGCTGCCGGTCGTGGCGATCACCCGCGCCCCCCCGGCGATGGCGAACTGCAGGGCGAAGATGGAAACCCCTCCCGTCCCCTGGGTCAGCAAACTCTGGCCGCAATGGAGGTTGCCGCTGCGCAGGGCATTCCAGGCGGTCAGCGCCGCGCAGGGAAGCGTTGCCCCTTCTTCGAACGAAAGGCCGGGGGGAAGCTCCACCAACCCCCTCTCGCCGAATAGCGCGTATTCCGACAGGACGCCGTCGATCGATCCCCCCAGGGCGCTGCGCGTGGCGTCCTCGGGGAGGCTTCCCGCATCCCAGTCCTGGAAGAAGGTCCCGGCCACCCGGTCGCCGACGTTCCAGCGGGTGATCCCCTCGCCGGTCTCCAGGACTTCCCCCGCGCCGTCGGAGAGAGGGACCAGCGGCAGCGGCAGGTTGCGCGAGTAGTTCCCCCCGATCACCATCAGGTCGCGATAGTTGAGCGAAGCGGCCTTCATCCGCACCAGCACCTGCCCCACCCCCGGCCGGGGGACGTCCTTTTCCTTCAATTCGAGACAGTCGATTCCCGCCGTCTTCCCGATGCAGAAATATCGCACCTTTTCCCCTCCGTGGTCCCGGATTCAATCCTTCAGATACGACTTGGCGATATCCACGCAGCGCTTCACATCGTAATCGCGAAGGATCGTGATCCGCTGCGCCGCGAGCGATCCCTCCGCGTGGATGGACAGGATCTCCTGGTAGCCGCCGAACCCCGATGCGGCGATGTCCCGGATCAGCTTCATGGCGCGGGTCCGCCGGGTCCCCGACACGCCTTCCACGCCTCCGAGATAATAATCCAGGTACCGCCGGGTGGCCTCGTTTTCCCAATCCTTCCGGAACGGCGCGGTGACGAGGAGGCCGCCGGCGATATCCTGCAGGTTCTGAACCATCCTGTGGTAGTTTCGGGCGAAATGGTGCTTCGCGATATTGGTCAGCGTCACGTTCGGCACGGCGATTCCCGGTGGGACGACCTTGTGCTCCATCGATGCCGCCACGAGCAGGCCGCGGGTCGTCTCGGTCCAGGCGATCAGCTCCATGATCTTGTCGCGCACGTGGGTCACGTCGGGCACGCCGTTGTATTCCGCGATCAGCTGGGCCGCCCCGATGAACAGCTCGCACATGGGCAGCTTGTAGGAGGCCGCCGTGAACCGGTGGAACTCGACGAAGGTGTTCGCCAGCGCCCCGGCATACCGCCACTCGCCGCACAGGAACACCCGCTCCCACGGCACGAAGACGTTGTCGAACACGACGTAGCTGTCGGTTTCGTCGAAGCGGCTGGAGAGCGGATAGTCGAACGCGTTGGTGGCGGCGGTGGCGAACGGCCGGCGCGGATAAAGCTTGACCCCGGGCGCGTTGACGGGAACCGCCAGGCAGTTGGCGTAGTTCTCGTCGCCGGGCTGCAGCGGATGGATGCAGCTCAA